>NZ_JBSSLX010000013.1:0-55633 GCF_053890995.1 Micromonospora sp. I033
GGAGGTGGGCGGCCAATCCCCCGCCGGCGGCGCCCCCACGGGCACGGACCGCGGCTCAGCTCACCGCCCGCCGCACGAGCGCGCCGATCCGCGCCTCCACCTCGGCCGTCACCTCGGTCAGCGCGAAACCGGTCGCCCACATCGCGCCCTCGTCCAGCAGCGCCTGGTCGCTGAACCCGAGCGTCGCGAAGCGCGCCTTGAACTTCTCCGCGCTCTGGAAGAAGCAGACGACCTTGCCGTCCCGCGCGTAGGCGGGCATCCCGTACCAGAGCTTCGGCGTGAGGGTGGGGGCGCTGGCCCGGATCACGGCGTGGACCCGCTCGGCCATGACCCGGTCCGAGTCCTGCATCTCGGCGATCTTCGCGAGCACGTTCCGCTCCGCCTCCGCCTCCTTCTCCGCGCGCGAACCGCGGCGCGCGGCCGCCCTCAACTCCTGGGCGTGGTCCTTCATGGCGGCCCGCTCCTCGGCGGTGAATCCCTCGTAGCCGCTGACTGCGGTGCTGGTCATGGTCACTCCTGTGGCTCGTGGCTCCCGATCGGCACCGACGTCCCCGCCCGCCCGATCCCTGTGCGCACAGCCTCTCCCGGCCGGGGTACGGGCCGCTTCCGTGCTGACCACGGAAACCACCACGGACACCGACGTCGGTGCCCGGTGTCAGGCCGGCGGGCGCAACCGGACGACCCGAACCCGGCGCGGCCGTGCACCGGCCGGCGCGGGCGCCACCGCCCGTCGCCGCCGATGAGGGTCGCGCCGGCTGCCCGGCCCCGCGCCCGTCCGCGGCGTGCCGCACGGCGGTGCGGGGCGGTCGCCGTCCGCGCGGGCGAGGCGGTGCCGGACCGCCACGGTCTCCGGGTGGTGCAGCTCGGTCAGGATCCGCATCGCGCGCTGCCAGTGCTTCCGGGCGGCAGCCCAGTCGCCCATGTCCCACCGGTTGTCCCCCCGGTGCACCAGGGCCTCGGCCTGGAAGTAGCGGTCGCCGAGGTCGAGAAAGAGGGCGAGCGCGAGCCGGAAGCAGTGGTCGGCGGCCTCGCGGTGACCGCGTTCGGCGTAGGCGCAGCCGAGACTGTCCCAGGCGCTCGCCTCGCCGTGCCGCTCCCCGAAACGCCGCAGCAGCACGAGGGCGGTCCGGATCTGCCGCATCGCCCGCGGTACCTGCCCGGCCTGCAGGTTGAGCCAGCCCGCGCCGTTCAACACCTCCGCGCGGGCGCTGGTGTTGCCCACGGCACCGAAGATCGCGGCGGACCGCCGGCTGCAACCGAGGGCGACGCGCAGGTCGTCCCGCCGCTCGGCGGCGACGGACAGCCCGTGGTGGGCGCGGGCGCGACCGCTCTGGTCGCCGAGTTCGGCGGCGAGGCGCACGGCGCGGCGCAGCACCGCCTCCGCCGCGTCCGGCCGACCGAGCCGCAGGTACGCGCGGCTCAGCCCCCGGTAGGCGTACGACATGCCGAGCAGGTCGGCGTCGGCGGTGGCCGCCCGCAGGGCGACCCGGTGGACGGCGAGCTGGTCGGCCCAGTGACCGCCGCGGGACAGGAACGCCGTCAGGACCCAGGCGAGCCGCCAGACCACGGTCGCGAGACCCTGCGCCTCGGCCAGGCGGACGGTCGCGAGGAGGGTGGGATGGTGGGCCACGAACCAGTTCCGCGCCTCCTCGGCCGTGCCCAGCACCGGCACCGCCGTCCCCACCGCGGGCGCCGGCACGAGGGGCAGCTCCCGCCGTGGCTCCAGCAGCTGGGCACCGGCGATCGCGGTGTGCAGGTAATGGTCGCAGAGGCGCCGCAGCGCCGCGTGCCGGAACGGCTCGTCGTCGTGGCGCACCAGTTCGGCGGCGTACGCGGCGATCAGGTCGTGCTGGTGGTAGCGCCCGTCCCCCTGCTCGGTGAGCAGGTTGGCCTGGTGCAGTTCGGTGAGCAGCGGGTAGGCCCCGTCCACGGGAACGCCGGCGAGGCTGGCCGCCGCCACGGCGGTGGCCGGCCCCGGGTGCAGGCCGAGCAGTCGGAACAGCCGAGCGGCGGCCCTGCTGAGCAGCTGGTACGAACCGTCCAGGCAGGAGCGGAGATCCGTCGCGGTGTCACGGCTGGCGAGCCCGTCCAGCCGGTTCCCCGTCCGGGTCAGTTCCCGCGCGACCGCCTGCACCGGCGTCGACGCGCGGCTGGTGATCCGGGCGGCCGCTACCGTGAGGGCGAGCGGCAACCCACCGCACGCCCCGGTGATCGCGTCGAAGGCGGCCGAGTCCGCCGCCGTCCGCGGTGGCCCGGTCCGGCCGGTCAACAGTTCCCGGGACGCCTCGGCGGTGAGCGGGCCCAGCTCGACCGGACGGGCGACGTCGCGGGCCATGAGCCCCACCAGCCGGTCCCGGCTGGTGACCAGCACCAGGCAGCCCGCTCCCCCGAGCAGCAGCGGCCGGACCTGCTCGCTGTCGTGGGCGTTGTCGAGGACGAGCAGCATCCGCCGGTCGATGAGCAGGCTGCGGAGCAGGCCGGTCCGCCCGATGTCGTGGGCCGGCATCGACGAGGCGGGCACGCCGAGCGCGTCGAGGAAGGCCGCCGACGCGAGCCCCGCCGCCAACGGTGGTTGCCGCGGGTCGAATCCGCGCAGGTCGACGAAGAGCTGTCCGTCGGGAAACCGGCCCCGGACCCGGTGGGCCCAGTGCACGGCGAGGCTGGTCTTCCCGATTCCCGCCGGTCCGACGATCGCGATCGTCGTGGCCGCCCGCGACGGCCCGCCGGTGAGGAGGCGGTCCAGTCGGGTGAGCGGAGTGCCGCGCCCGACCAGGTCGAGGTCGGCCGGCAACTGGGCCGGGACGGGCCGCAGCGGTGACGCCTCCGGGGCGGCCCGGGGCGCCGTGGGCGCGCCGGTCGCCTCCCCGGCCCGGGCCAGGGCGTAGAACCGCAGCCGTTGGGCGGGGGTGAGGCCGAGCGCGTCGGCCAGCAGCCGGACGGTCCGTTGCCGGGGCGTGCGAACCTGGCCGATCTCGATGGCCCGCAGGTTCCGGACGCTCAACCCGGCCCGTTCCGCCAGTTCCTCCTGGGAGAGGCTCATCGCCCGCCGGTGGGCGCGCAGGGCGTTGCCGATCATGTGCGCCTCCGCCTCGGGACACCTTCCGGCAGAAGTCGCCGGTCGATCGCCTGTGACACCCCGAGGGTACGTGGACAACGACAACCATCGAAGTCAGGAATGCGATTGACGCCGCCTGCGGTGTGCTCCGGACCGGGCCGTCAGGAGGCGAGGCGGGCGATCGCGGCGATCGAGCGGTCGATGTCCGCCTCGGTCGTCGTGGCGTTCGACACCGAGAGTCGCATCAGCCGCCGCCCCCGCCAGGTGGTGCCGCCCGCCCAGCAGGTGCCGTCCGCCTGCACGGCCGCCACCACCCGGTCGGTGCGCGCGTCGTCGCCGAAGCCGACCAGCACCTGGTTCAGCACCACCTCGTTCGCCACCTCGAACCCCGCCGCGGCGAGGCCGTCGGCGAACCGGCGGGCCAGCGCGCAGCACCGGTCGACCAGGGCCGCGACCCCGTCACGGCCCAGCTCGCGCAGCCCGGACCAGACCGCGAACCCCCGCGCCCGGCGCGAGGACTCGGCGGTGAGGTCCGCCCCCGCCGGCGAGCCGCCGGAACCGACCAGGTAGGCCGCCGCGTAGGACATCGCCGCCGCGTGCACGTCGGGCCGGCGGCAGAAGGCGAAAGCCGTGTCGTACGGAAGATTCAGCCACTTGTGGCCGTCACAGGCCCAGGAGTCCGCCAGTTCCAGCCCGTCGACGAGGTGCCGGGTGGCCGGGCTCGCCGCCGCCCACAGCCCGAAAGCCCCGTCCACATGCGCCCAGCCACCGTGGCGGTGGACCAGCTCGACCGCGCCCCGCAGCTCGTCGCAGGCGCCGGTGTTCACGTTGCCGGCCTGGAGACAGACGATGGTGGGTCCCGGGGCGCCGGCCCGCAGCACGGCCCGCAGCGACCCGGGTTCGATGGCGCCGTTCCGGTCCGTCCGCACCGGCTCCACCGCGTCCGTGCCGAGGCCCAGCAGGCGCAGCGACCGGTCGATCGTGCCGTGCCGCTCGTCGCCGACGACCACCCGGATCGGCGGCGCCCCGAGCAGCCCACGCCGTTCCACGTCCCAGCCCGCGTCGGCGAGCGCCTGGTGCCGGGCGGCGGCCAGCCCGACGGTGTTCGCCGCCTGGGCGCCGGTGACGAAACCCACCGACGCCGACGCGGGAATCCCCAGCAGGTCCTTCAGCCACCCGCCGGCGGCAGCTTCCGCGGCGATGGCGGCCGGCGACGTGACCGCGTTGAACGCGAGCTGGTCCCAGCCGGCGGCGACGATGTCAGCCGCGGTGGCCGCCGGCAACGCGCCGCCGACCACGAACCCGAAGTAGCGCGGACCGGCGCTCGCGACCAGGCCGGGCTCGGCCGCGGCGAGCAGGTCGGCCAACACCTGTTCGGGCGGGCAGGGCGCGGAGGGCAACGGTCCCCCGAACGCCGCGGTCACCGCCGCCTGGTCGACCGGCACCCCCACGGGCCGGTCCGGCAACGACCTCCGGTACGCCGCCGCGTGGTCAGCGGCCAGCCGGAACAGGTGACTCGGCTCCTCCACCGACGCACCCTAACCAGCCGGCCTCCACCTGCGCACCCACGGCCCGACCTCGTGGGCGAACTGTCCCGGTCCGCGCCGCTCCCACAGCCCGGAACGGCACCGGCCGGGCGGACGAGGGCTGGGCCGTTTGCCCCCCGTGGGCCCGGGAAGACGAGGGCCGACAGTGGCGCGCGGAGCCGCCCGCGCCACCGCACCACGGGAGGCCGACATGGGCGACCGGGAACAGTTGCACGATCTTCGCCAACAGGCCCACAAGGCGGGCATCGAGGGCAACTCCAAGATGACCGAGGGCCAGCTCCGCGACGCGCTGCGGCGGGTCGGCAAGGGCGAGAAGCCCCAGATGGCCAAGCACGAGGCCAAGCGCTGACGGGCGCGAGCGGTGCCGGCGCCCGTTGGAGGGTGCCGGCACCCCTCCGTGTTCTCATCGCGGCCTAGCGGTGCACCCGCTCCAGGAAGTCCCGCATCAGCGCCACCACCTCGTCGAGGTGCGTCTCCAGCAGCCAGTGGCCGCCGTCGAGCAGGTGCAGCTCCGCGTCGGGGAGATCCCGGAGGTACGCGCGCGCCGCACCCGCGGGCATGTAGCCGTCGTGCGGCCCCCAGAGGATCAGCGTGGGCGGCCGGTGCCGGCGTAGGTACGCCTGCTGGCGGGGGAACCAGTCGACGGTGGTGCGTTGGTCGACGAGCAGGCGGGCGAGGTTCCGCGGGCCGGGCGGGCGGCCCACCTGCGCCCAGGACAGGGTCCACAGGTCGGGGCTGACCCGGTCGGCGATCTCCTCCGGCAGCTCGCCCACGAACTCGTCGCGGAATCCCGCCTCCGAGATGTTCGGAAGCACCGTCTCCAGTGCCTGCGGGTACGGCTGCGTCCACATCTCCCTGAGCGGCGCGTACTTCGGTCCGTGCTGGTCGGGATAGATGTCGCCGTTCTGGATGACCAGCGCCGCGACCCGGTCCGGCGCGCTCATCGCCAGGCGCAGCCCGAACTGCGAGCCGTAGTCCTGGAGGTAGACGGCGTACCGGCGCAGGCCGACGACCTCGGTGAACCGGCGCAGGAAGTCGGCGTACGCGTCGAAGGTGTAGGCGAACCGCCCCTCGTCCTCCCGGGTGTAGCCGAACCCGGGCAGATCGGGGGCGAGCAGCCGCCAACGGTCGCCGAGCGCCGGCATCAGGTGGCGGAACTGGAAGGACGACGACGGGTATCCGTGCGGCAGGAGCACGACCGGAGCGTCGGGCGCGCCGGCCTCCCGGTAGAACGTCCGGATCCCGTCCACGTCGACGGTGCGGTGCGCCACGGGCACGGCTGCCATGGCGCGGCCTACCCGTCCGGCCCTCGGGCAAACGACGGCCGGTGAGCCGTCCGGACGGCCCCGGTCCCGAGGGGCGGGTGGGGTGCCGGCCCACCGACGGCACCCCACCCACGCATCGGTTCAGCCGGTCGCGCAGCTCGCGGTCGGCGTGGTGTTGTTGCCGTTCTTGTAGAGCGTGATGCCGAAGTTGTTGCCGTTGCCGTTGGGGCGCGCCGTCAGGGTGCCGCTGGTGCCGCTGATCGAGGCGTTCCAGCTGTTCTGCAGGGTCTGACCGCCGCTCGTGCGGATGGTGACGACCCAGTTGCTGGTGCCGCTGACCGAGAAGTTGACGTTGAACCGGTCGCTCCACTCGTCGCCGCGGCTGACGCTGACTATGCACCCGCCACCGGGCGGCGGTGTGGTGGGTCCGGGGGCGGCGCCGCCCACCGTGATGTTGGAACTGCCGCTGCTCTGGTAGCCCTCGGTGGCCATGATCTGGTAGTCGTGGGAGCCCAGGTTCATGCCGTACCGGGCCCACGCGTCGAAGTGGTTGCCGGCGGTGATGGTGCCGCCCACCCGCTTCGACTGCCGGACGCTCCAGTACTGGTAGAAGGTCCTGGTGCCCTCTATGGAGGGCGCGTTGACCCGCTGCGTCCGGTAGATGTCGTAGGTGCCGCCGTCGCTGGTGACGGTGCCCATGAACCCCTGGCCGCCCGGTGGCCGGTAGGTGCCCCAGCTGTCGACGATGTAGTACTCGACGAGCGGGTTCCTCGTCCACCCGTAGAGGGTCAGGTAGGCGTTGCCGGACGGGCTGAACGTGCCGGAGTAGGTCACCGTCCGGCGTGCGCCCGGATTCCAGCCCTTGCCGGCGACGAAGTTGTTGACGTTGCTCCACTGGGTGCTGTATTGGCCGCCGTTACCCATGGTCATGGAGACGTTGCCACTGTCCTTCCAGAAGGAATAGAAGTAGCCGTTGTGCGTGCCGGTGGAGTTCGACGTCACGGTCTGGGCGTGCGCCGGGCCGGACAGGAGCGCCGTGGTGCCGGCGGTGACCAGGGCGACGGCGCAGGCACCGCCGAGGAGCATCCTGAGGCGGCTGCGTCTGCGCGTCCTCGGCGGGGCGGGGGCGTCGGTCATGTGCGTGCTTCCTCTCTCGTGGGGCTGGCGGAGGCCAGCGGCGCGGCACGACCCGGTGGCCGGTCGCCCTGCACGACGACCGGAGGAGCAGGTCGCGGGGTGGTGGTTCGCATCGGCGGGGATGGATGAGCCTCGATGGCGACAGCATCGGGTGCCCGCCGTCGCGTTGTCAACAACTTCCGGAAACATTGTGGAAACCCAGCCGCCACAAGGGATCTTGGACGCGAGCCATAGTCGCTGGTCAACCGACAGAGATGATCGATGGAGATCCGCCGGTGAACCGGTCGAGCCTCGGCCTTTTGGGGCCTGCACCGCTCCGACCTTCCGGAACGTTCCGAGAGACGTCAGGCGGACACGGGTCAGCCGTCGAGGGCGGCACGGAGGAAGTCGAGCGCCGCGGCGTCGTCGTCGATGCCGCCCGCCTCGTGGCCGTTGTACCGCCACACCGCCAGTTCCACCGGCCCCCGGTAGGCGTTGACCGCGGCGAAGACCGTGGACGGGGGCACGATCTCGTCCATCAGCGCGACGGAGAGGCGCGCCGGCACGCCCGCCCGCCGGGCGAAGGCGACCCCGTCGACGTAGCCGAGGGTGCGCAGCACCGCCTCCTCCCGGTCCCGGTGCACCGCCAGGTAGTCCCGGATCTCCCGGTACGGATGGGCGTCGGTGACCGTCACGGCGCGCGGGATGTCGCACAGGAACGGCACGTACGCCACGGCCGCCCGCAGGTCCGGCACGAGGGCGGCGGCGGCCAGCGCCGCAGCGCCCCCCTGGCTGTGACCGAGCACCGCCACCCGGCCCGGGTCGACCGCGGACAGCCGGCGGGCGGCGTCGACGGCCCGGACGGCGTCGGTGAGGAACCGCCGATAGTAGTACCGGCGCGGGTCCTCGATGCCCCGGGTGACCACGCCGGGGGCCTGCGGGCCGGCCCCGGCCAGGTCAGGGGTGTCGCCCCGGCTCCACCCGGAGCCCTGCCCCCGGGTGTCCATCTGCAGGTGCGCGAAACTGGCGGCGGCCCAGAGCAGGTTCTCCAGCGGGTGGCCCCGACCGCCACCGTAGCCGACGTACTGCACGACGGTGGGCAGCCGGCCGGTGGCGCCGCGCGGTACGCGCAGCCAGGCGCGCACCGCCTGGCCGGCGAAGCCGGGGAACGTCACGTCGAACACGTCCAGGTTGGTCAACGGCGTGTCCAGCGCCGTCACGGCGACGTCGTCACCGCATCCGCGGGCCTCGGCGAGGGTGTCGGCCCAGAACGCGTCGAAGTCGTCCGGTTCGCGCAGCACGCTGCGGTAGGCGCGCAGCTCCGCCTCGGGCAGGTCGGTGTACATCGGCCCCCTCTCAGCTCGTGGGGTCGCGGGATCAGCCGGCCGGAGCGGTCCCGCCGGGCGTCCACGGGACGCCCGGCGGGCCGGCCTCACCGGATCTCGGACGTCGTCCAGCGCGGCGAGTGGGTGGTGACCGGCACGGTGTCACCGACCAGGGTGGTCAGCGCCTCCGTGTCCCGCTGCGCGCTCGTGCCGATCCAGAGTTCGACGTCGCCGGGCTCCACGACCCGGGTGAGCGTGCGGTCGGAGAAGGCCAGGCGAGTGGTGGGGACCGTCAGCTCGACGGTGACCGACTGGCCCGGGTCCAGGTGGACCCGCCGGTAGCCGAGCAGCTGCGCCACCGGCCGGGTCACCGAGGCCACCAGGTCGCGGCCGTAGAGCTGGACCACGTCGTCGCCGGCCACCGCGCCGGTGTTGGTCACGCGCACCGCCACCTGCAGCGTCCCGTCGGTCGGTGCCGCCGCCGGCGCGGTGAGGCCGGTGTGCGCGAACGTCGTGTAGGACAGGCCGTGGCCGAACGCCGCCGCCGGCGTCGCCGGCAGGTTGGTCACCTCGCTGCCCTCGCCGAGCGTGGGATGCAGGTACGAGTACGGCTGCGCCCCCGCCGAGCCGGGCAGGCTGACCGGCAGCTTGCCCGACGGGTTGACCCGCCCGGAGAGCACGCCCGCGATCGCTCCGGCCCCCTCCTCACCGGGGAAGAACGCCTGCACCACCGCCGCGCAGCGCGACAGTGCCCAGCCGACCGCGTACGGCCGGCCCGTGAGCAGCACGAGGACGACCGGCGTGCCGGTGGCCAGCACGGCCTCGACGAGTTCGCGCTGCACTCCGGGCAGCTCCAGGTCCTCCCGGTCGCAGCCTTCCCCGACCGTGCCCCGCCCGAAGAGACCGGCGTGATCACCGACGACCAGGACGGCGACCTCCGCGGCGGATGCCGTGGCGACGGCCTCCGCGAAACCGGACCGGTCGTCGGTGTCCACGTCGCAGCCACCCGCCCAGGTGACGAGATCGGCGCCCACCTCGGCACGCAGCGCGTCGAGGACGGTCGGCACCTCGATGCCGGTCTCCACGCCGGGATGCTGGACGAGCACGTGGTTGAGGAACGAGTAGCACCCGAAGAGCGCGGCCTGCCGGTCCGCGTTCGGACCGATGACCGCCACGCGTCGGCCCGCCGGCAGGGGCAGGACGCCCTGGTTGGCGACCAGGACGACCGACTCCTCGGCGAGGCGGCGGGCGATCGACCGGTGCTCCGGCGAGTCGAGGTCGACCGCCCGGGGTGGCTCGTCCGTGAACGTGGCGTCGAGCAGCCCGAGGTCCAGCTTCTCGCGCAGCACCCGCAGCACCGCCCGGTCGACGAGCGCCTCGTCGAGCTTGCCGGCCCACACCCGCTCCCGCAGGGTCAGATAGGCGTCGCCCGTCGGGAGCTCGACGTCGACCCCCGCGGCCAGCGCCTGCTCGGCCGCCTCCGCGTGGTCGGCCGCGACGTGGTGCAGCAGGTTGAGGAAGGCGACGCCGAAGTAGTCGGACACCACCGTGCCGTCGAAGCCCCACCTGTCCCGCAGCACGCCGGTCAGCATCGTCGGATCGGCGGCGACGGGCACGCCGTCGATCTCGGTGTAGGAGTGCATGATGCTGCGCGCGTTCCCGTCGAGGATCGCCATCTCGAACGGGGGGAACAGCACGTCGGCGAGCTCCCGGGGGCCGGCGTGCACCGGGGCGAAGTTGCGCCCGGCGCGCGACGCGGAATAGCCGGCGAAGTGCTTCAGCGTGGCGTGCACGCCCTGCGACTGGAGGCCGCGCACGTACGACGTGCCGATGGTGCCGACCAGGTAGGGGTCCTCGGCGATGCACTCGTCCACGCGGCCCCAGCGCGGGTCCCGGATCACGTCGAGCACCGGGGCGAGGCCCTGGTGGATGCCCAGTGCCCGCATCGAGGCCCCGATCGCCGCGGCCATCTCCGTGACGAGCTCGGGGTCGAACGCGGCGCCCCAGCCCAGCGGCGTGGGGAAGGTGGCCGCCCTCCACGCGGAGAGCCCGGTCAGGCACTCCTCGTGGACGATCGCCGGTATGCCCAGCCTGGTGCCCGTCACCAGGTCCCGCTGGAACTTCCACAGCCAGGCCGCGCGGGCTGCGGCGTCGACCGGGCGGGTGCCGTAGGCCCGGGTGAGGTGGCCGAGCCCGTGCCGGGCGAAGTCCTCGAGCTTGACGGCGTCGCCGAACTCGCCCTGCAGGGGTGCGACCGCCTCGCCGTCCTCCTTCTCCCAGAAGCCGACGAGCTGCGCGATCTTCTCCTCGAGCGTCATCCGGCCGAGCAGCTCACGTACGCGCGCCTCGCCGGAGTGCCCGTCCGGCCGATCGTGGCCGGGAGCTGCCTGGGCCGGTGCCGGCCCGCCCACCACCGCGTGGACCTCAGTCATGCTGTGCCTTTCCATTGGTTGTGCTTGTACCGCTGTCGCTCAGCCCTTGACCGCACCCTGCAGGCCGCCGACGATCTGCTTCTCGGCGAGCGTGAAGAAGAACAGCGCCGGCAGCATCGCCAGCGACGTGAAGGCGAGGACGCCCGCGGTGTCGGTGGAGAACTGGCTCGAGAAGTTCTGCACCCCCAGCGGCAGGGTGTGCAGGTCGATATCGCCGAGGACGAGCAGCGGCAGCAGGAACGCGTTCCAGCTCGCCACGAACGCGAGGACGCCGACGGTGACGAGCGCGGGCCGCGACAGCGGCAGCGCGATGCGCCAGAGGAAGCCGAGCCGGCTCGCGCCGTCGATAGCGGCGGCGTCCTCCAGCTCGCGGGGGATGGCGGACAGGAAGGGCCGCAGGATCACGATCGTCAGCGGCAACTGAAACGCGACCTGCGGGAGGATCACCGCGTAGTAGGAATTGATCAGGTCCAGGTCGCGCAGCATCAGGTAGAGCGGCAGGATCGCCGCCCCGGCCGGGAAGAGCAGGCCGAGCGTGAAGAAGGTGTAGAGCGCTTCCCGCCCGCGGAAGGCGTACCGGGCCAGGACGAACGCGGCGGCCAGGCCGAGCACCACGACGCCGAGCGTGGTGCCGAGGGCGATCACCGCGCTGTTCAACGCCTGCTGCCAGAACCTGCCCTGCGTCAGCACCCGGGCGTAGTTGTCCCAGACCCACGGGTCGGGCAGGCCCCCCGGGTCCGCGACGATCTGCGGGGTGGTGCGGAAGCCGCCGACGATCACGTAGAGGATCGGGGCGATCGACACGGCCGCGACCGCGAGCGCCAGCGCGTACGTGAGCGGGGTGCCCCAGGACACCGGCCGGCGCTCGGCGGACGGGGAAAGGACGGGGTTGGTAGCCACGGTCAGTTCGCCCTTCCGGTGATGGCGCCCTCGATGTCCCGACGGAGGATGAAGCGCTGGAACAGCAGTGCCGCGACGAAGGAGATGACGAAGAGGATGACGGCCACCGCGTTGCCGTAGCCCCACAGGCGGGCGAAGAAGCCGTTGTCCACCATGTACGTCGCCATGGTTCCCGAGGCCCCGAGCGACCGCACCGCGGGCACCGAGGTCACCCAGATCACGTCGAAGACCTGCAGCGAACCGATCATCGACAGGAACGCCCAGATCCGGATGGTCGGGCCGAGCAGCGGGAGCGTGACGTGGCGCTGGGTCTGCCACCAGCTCGCGCCGTCGATCGCGGCGGCCTCGGTCAGCTCGTGCGGCACGTTCGACAGGCCGGCGAGCAGGAGGATGATGGCGAAGCCGACGTACTTCCAGGTGAGGACGAACAGCAGCGTCCAGATGACGACGTCGAGGTCGGCGAGCCACGCCTGCACCAGGCTGCCCAGTCCCAGGGATCGCAGCAGCGCGTCGACCGTGCCGCCCTCGGCCAGGATCAGCTTCCACATGATGCCGACGGTGACCTCGGCGAGCACGTAGGGCACGAACACCAGCAGGCGGAACACGGCGCGGCCGCGGAAACGACGGTTGAGCAGCAGGGCGATGCCCAGGGCGACGGGGCCCTGGATCAGCAGCGACCCGAACACGATGACGGCGTTGTTGCGCAGCGCGTCGAGGAAGATCGGGTCCTGGAAGGCGAGCGTGTAGTTCCGGAAGCCGACGTACTCGGTCGGTGGCCCGACCCCGCGCCACCGGTACAGGCTGTAGTAGACCGCGAAGCCCATCGGCACCAGCACGAACATCACGTAGACCACGAGCGCGGGCGTCGTGAGTCCGATGATCTCGTACCACTTGCGGCGCGTCTCGGCCCGCCGGGAGGACGAGCGCCCGGCGGGCCGGCGACCCGCCGGCGGCGCGGAGACGCCGCCGGCGGGGAACCGGGTTTCGTTGGTGGAGGTCACTTGCTCGCGGCTGCCTTCATCCCTGCGACGACCTGCTCAGGCGTTCCCTTGCCCGAGAAGATGCCGACGATCCCGTCGTTCATCGCGGTGCCGACGGTGCTGCCGTAGGCCGTGTCCAGCCAGAGCTGGACGTAGCTCGCCTCGGACGTGGCCTTCAGGATGGACTTCAGGGCGGGGTCCTGGATACCGGCCTCCGCGCCCTTGACGACGGGCAGGCCGGTGCCGGTCTCGGCGTAGCCCTTCTGCACCTCGGGGCTCGCGATGTACTTGAGGAACTCGACGCACTCGGCCGGGGCGTTCTTGGCACAGGCGAACCCGTCGCCGCCGCCGAGGGCCGCCTTCGGGTCGCCGGCCGAACCGGAGATCGCCGGCACGGGGAACCAGCCGAGGAACTTGGCGAGCTTCGCCTTGTCCGTGGCGACGTTGTCGAGCGTGCCCCGGTTCCAGTCGCCCATCAGCTCCATCGCGGCCTTGCCGTTGGCGAGCAGACCGTTCGCGCTGGTCGGGTCGTTCTGGCCCGGCGTGGCGATGAAGTTGTTCTGGAACGGCTTGGTGTCGATGAAGGCCTTCAGGTCCTGGCCGGCCTTCACGAAGCACGGGTCGTCGAAGACCTTGTCCTTGGACGCCTTCTTCAGGGTGTCGACCGAGCAGGCGCGCAGCGCGAAGTTGTACCACCAGTGCGCGGCGGGCCACTTGTCACCGGCGCCCACGGCGATCGGGGTGACGTTGATGGCCTTGAGCTTCGTGACCGCGGCGTTGAGCTCTTCGAACGTGGTCGGCGGCGCGCTGATGCCCGCCTGCGCGAACATGTCCTTGTTGTACCAGATGCCCTCGATGCCCATCCGGAACGGCAGGCCGTACTGCTTGCCGTCCACCTGCCAGATCTCGGCCGCGCTGCCGATGCTGGCAACCTCGGTCTTGACCTGGTCGGTGATGTCCTTGAGGTAGTCGGCCTCGACCTGCTCGACCAGTTCGCCGCCACCCCACGACATGAAGACGTCCGGCGGGTCGTTGCTCAGCAGCGCGGCGGGAATCCGGGTGCGCTGCAGCTGGTTGGTCTCGATCGCCTCGATCTCGATCTTGACGGTCGGGTGGGCCGCGGAGAAGTCCTTGGCGACCTTCTCCCAGTAGGTCTTGCCGGGCCCGTCCTGGGGGGCGTTGTGCCACCAGGTCAGGGTCACCGGGTTCTTGAACAGCTCACTCTCGCTGGACGCCTCGTCGTCGCCGCCGCTGTTGCAACCAGCGACGACGAGAGCGCTTGCCATAAGCAGTGCCAGGGCGGCACCCGCACGGCGCTTCGTCGCCATCGATGTCTCCTCCGTCAGGCAGTCGCGGTACTCAGGCCTGCGGGGGAGTTTTACAGCCGCGAAACTTGGTGTCAATCGTTGTCGATAACGTTTTCGAGTCGCTCGTGACGGCCTCTACGCAGCGGCTCTATCATCGTCGGGTGGTGTTCCCCGAGCGGGTCAAGATGTCGGATGTGGCACGTACCGCCGGCGTCTCGGTGGCAACCGTATCGAAGGTTGTCAATGGGCGTTACGGCGTGGCCCAGGCGACCGTGGAGCGCGTCCAGCAGGTCATCCACGAGCTCGGTTACGAGGCCAGCCTGGGGGCGCAGAGCCTGCGCAGCCACCGCACGAACGTGCTGGGCATCCTGGTCGCCGAATTCGAGCCGTTCTCGACCGAACTGCTCAAGGGGGCGTCCCGGGAGGTCGCCGGCAGCGGGTACCAGCTGCTGGCCTACTCCAGCGGCGACGGCGAAGGTGCCGCCATAGGCTGGGAACGACGCTCGCTGGCCCGCCTGTCCGGAACCCTCATCGACGGCGCCGTGATCGTCACGCCGACCGTGATCGAGACCAAGCACGGCTTCCATGTCGTGGCCGTCGACCCCCATACCGGCCCGTCCGGTCTGCCCACCGTCGACTCGGACAACTTCGCCGGCGCCGTGCTCGCCACCAACTACCTGCTGTCGCTCGGCCACCGTCGCATCGGGCACATCAGCGGACGCCCCGACCTCGAGTCGGCGCGCCTGCGCGAGGCGGGCTTTCGCAAGGCCATGGCCGACGCCGACGTGCCGGTGGACGAGAGGATCGTGCGCGTCGGCGGCTTCCGGACCGAGAGCGCCGCCGGTACGGCCGCGGAACTGCTCTCGCTCCCGGACCGACCGACGGCGATCTTCGCGGGAAACGACCTCTCGGCGATCTCCACGATGAACGTCGCCCGGAGCATGGGCCTCACGGTGCCCGACGACCTGTCCGTCATCGGCTTCGACAACGTCCCGGAGTCGGCGCTGGTGAACCCCCCACTGACGACGATCATGCAACCGCTGCAGCGTATGGGCGCCGAGGCGCTGCGCCTGCTCATCGACCTGATCGCCGGCGTCGAGCGGGACACACACATCCGGCTCCCCACCGAGCTGGTGGTCCGGGCCTCGTGCCGCCCCCACCGGTGATGCCGTCGCCCGAGGTGCGCGCCGGATCGCGCCCCGCCGGGAGTCAGGCGACCAACGGGGCTGCGCTGTCGCGGACGACGAGCTGGGTGGCCAGTTCCACCCGTGGGCTCTCGATCCGCTCACCCTGAGCCAGGCGCAGGATCGTGCGGGCGGCGAGCAGCCCCATCTTCGCGAGGGGCTGCCGGACGGTGGTCAGCGGCGGCGAGCACCACCGGACCTCCGGCAGGTCGTCGAAGCCGACGACGCTGACGTCGTCGGGCACCCGCAGGCCGCGTCGCCGCACGGCTTCGTAGACGCCGAGGGCCATCTGATCACTGGCGGCGAAGATCGCGGTGGGCGGGTCGGGCAGGCGCAGCAGTTGGTTACCGGCGGCGAACCCGGCCTCGTGATAGAAGTTGCCCGGGCGGATCAGCTCCTCGGCGACGCTGAGGCCCGCGGTCTCCAGCGCCGCCCGGTAGCCGTCGAGGCGCGCCCGGCTGCACATCAGCTGCGGCGGCCCGGCGATGAAGCCGATCCGCCGGTGGCCGAGGCCGAGCAGGTACTCGGTCGCGCGCAGGCTGCCCGCCCAGTTGGTCGCGCCGATGGTGGGCGCCTCCTGCGGGGACACCCCGGCGGGGTCGACGATGACGACGGGGATGTTGAGACGGCGCAGCTCGGCCTGCAGCGGCGGTTCGAGGGTGGAGGTCACGAAGATGACCCCCTCGGTGGAGCGGGTGCGCAGGTTGTCCAGCCACTGCCTGGCCGACGAGCTGCGCCGGTGGATCGCGGAGACCACGGTGCCGATGCCGGCCGCGTGTGCGACGTCCTCGACCCCACGGATGATCTCGACCGCCCAGGGGCTGTCCAGGTCGTTGAAGACCAGGTCGATCAGACCGGAGCTGGGCCGCATGCTCGGCCTGCGGCGGCGGTAGCCGTGCCGGGTCAGCAGCTCCTCGACCCGTTCCCGGGTCCGCGGCGCGACGTCGGAGCGGCCGTTGACGACCCGCGACACCGTGGGCACCGAGACACCGGCCAGCCGCGCGATCGCCGCGATCGTGACTTGCCGGGAATCGTCCGAGGCCACCGGTCGCCCTTTCGTCATCGCCCGAGCGTCCGAGGGAAAGTTTCCCGGGCCGGCAGCCCGCTCGGAGCCCCAGGGACTTTCGGTCGGATGCCGGTACTTTCGAGCGCTTGAGGGCACGGTATGACCCGCCGCGTTCCGGGTCAAGGCCCCGCCATGGCTGCTCGGCCGCCACCCCGACCGCCTCCACCGGCCGGCTGGCGCCGGGTCTGCCGTGGTTGACGAGGGGGATCGACAATCGTATTGTTCCGGCTCAGTTACCGGAACTTTGCTCGGAAGTATCGGCTCGGCCAGGCTCGAGCCACGGTTTCCCGCACCGTCCCTCTTGTCGGCGTCCGGCGCGCCACCTGCCGCGCGCCCCGCGCCCTTCCGGTCGACATCCCCGGTCGACCCGTCCCCCGGAGGAAAGCTCATGAAACTACGACGATGGATAGCCGCCGGCGCGGTCGCCGTGGCCACCGCCGCCACCCTCAGCGGCGCACCTGCCACGGCGGGCCGCTCGTACGACCCGGCCGACCAGAGCCTGCGCAACCTCGCGCTGCGCCACGGCCTGGCCGTCGGCACGGCCGTCGACATGGCCGCCCTCAACGACCCCGCCGACCCGCGGTACCGCCAGCTCGCGGCGTCCGAGTTCTCCACGGTCACCGCCGAGAACGAGATGAAGTGGGAGAGCCTGGAGCCGACCCGCGGCACCTACAACTGGGGGCCGGCCGACCAGCTCGTCGCCTTCGCCAAGCAGAACAACCAGCGCGTCCGCGGGCACGTCCTGGTCTGGCACAACCAGCTGCCCGGCTGGCTGACCAGCGGCGTGGCCGACGGCTCCATCAGCAAGGCCGAGCTGCGCGACATCCTGCGCGACCACATCACCACCGTGGTCACCCACTTCAAGGGCAGGATCTGGCAGTGGGACGTGGTCAACGAGGCGGTCAGCGACCCCTGGGACACCCCGTCGACCCTGCACTACAAGGGGTTCTGGGCCCAGCACCTCGGCCCCGGCTACATCGCCGACGCCTTCCGCTGGGCCCGCGCGGCCGACCCGCACGCCCTGCTGTTCTACAACGACTACAACATCGAGGCCTTCGGCTCGGGCGACCCGGCGAACGACAAGACGCAGTTCGTGTACGACATGGCCAAGGACCTGCTGGCCCAGCGCGTGCCGATCGACGGCATCGGCAGCCAGGGCCACCTCGGCACCCAGTACGGCAACTACGACACCCTCCAGGTCGCCGAGGCGCTGCGGAAGTTCGCCGGGCTGGGGCTGGCCACGGCCTTCACCGAGGTCGACGTGCGCAGCCAGCTCACCGAGGGCGTCCAGGCGGGCGACTCGAACGAGATCAACCCGCGGTTGCAGGCCTCGGCGGCGAACTTCAGCGTGCTACTGCAGGCCTGCCTGGCGGAGCGGCGCTGCCTGTCGTTCACCGTCTGGGGCTTCACCGACAAGCACTCCTGGGTGCCCGGCTGGTTCTCCGACCCGCCGGAGGGCCTGGCCACCATCTACGACGAGAACTACCAGCCCAAGCGGGCGTACCAGCTGATGAAGGCCGACCTGATCTTCAGCGGCCCGCCGTACGTCCTGCCGCGCGTCCCGCAGCGACCGCGCCGCTAGGCGCACCGGATCCGGGCGGGGCCGGTCGGTCGACCGGCCCCGCCCGGCCGCGTCCGGAACGCGGCGGTGCCTCAGAATCCCCGGGCGAGCCGGTGGTACGCCTGGCTCCAGCGGATCTCCTGCGCGAACCGGCGCGGCTCCGTGTCGGCGTCGATGACGACCAGCTCCGTCCGGCTCATCTCGGCCAGATCGTGCAGCTCCTCGACCCCCACCGCCTGCGACAGCACGGTGTGGTGCGGGGCGCCCGCGGTGATCCACGCCTCGGCGGAGCCGGCCAGGTGCGGGCGGGGACGCCAGACGGCCCGGGCCACCGGAAGCCGGCGCAGGGGATGCGGCGGGGCCACCACGTCGACCTCGTTGGCGACCAGCCGGAAGCGCTCCCCCATGTCGGCCAGGCCGAGCACGACCGCGGGACCGGGCTCGGCGTCGAAGACCAGCCGGACCGGGTCCTCCCGCCCGCCGATGCTGAGTGGATGGATCTCCACGGAGGGCACGTCCGCGGCGATGCTCGGGCACACCTCGAGCATGTGCGCGCCGAGGACCAGCTCCCGGCCGGGCGTGAGGTCGTAGGTGTAGTCCTCCATGAACGACGTCCCGCCGTCGACCCCGACCGCCATCGCCTTGAGGGCGTGGACCAGGACGGAGGTCTTCCAGTCCCCCTCGCCGCCGAAGCCGTAGCCGTCGGCCATCAGGCGCTGCACGGCGATGCCGGGCAGCTGGCGCAGCCCGCCCAGGTCCTCGAAGTTGGTGGTGAAGGCGCGGAACCCGCCCGCTTCGAGGAAGCCACGCAGGCCGAGCTCCAACCGGGCGGCGTAGCGGAGGGACTCGTGCCGGTCGCCCCCGGGGCGCAGCTCAGGCGCCAACCGGTAGCTGTCGTCGTACTCCTTCACCAGGTCGTCCACCCGCGCGTCGGCGACCTCGCCGACCACCCGGACCAGGTCGTTGACGCCGTAGGTGTTCACCGAGACACCGAAGCGCAGCTCCGCCTCCACCTTGTCGCCCTCGGTCACCGCCACGTCGCGCATGTTGTCGCCGAAGCGGGCCAGCCGCAGCGACCGCATCGCCGACCAGCCGATCGCCGCCCGCGTCCAGGCGCCCACCCGGGACACCACGCGCGGGTCGCTGACGTGTCCGGCGACGGTCTTGCGGGCCACCCCGAGGCGGGTCTGGATGAACCCGAACTCGCGGTCGCCGTGCGCCGCCTGGTTGAGGTTCATGAAGTCCATGTCGATCTCGTCCCACGGCAGCAGGACGTTGGCCTGGGTGTGCAGGTGCAGCAGCGGAGTCCGCAGCGCGTCCAGGCCGGCGATCCACATCTTCGCCGGCGAGAAGGTGTGCATCCAGGCGATCACGCCGACGGCCCCCTGCACGGCGGCGTCCCGGCACACCGCCAGGATGTCGCCGCTGGTGGTCAGGACCGGTTTCCAGACGACCCGGGCGGGGATGTGCGGCGAGTCGTCGAGCGCCGCCGCGATCTGCCGCGACTGGTCGGCCACCTGGCGAAGGGTGTCCTCGCCGTACATGGCCTGACTGCCGGTGAGGAACCAGATCTCAGGCTCAGCGTGCGTTGCCATGGGGTTGCCTTCCGCGAGATGGTCGGTCACTTGTAGCGGATTCCGATCAGACGTTGAAGCAGGATGAACGCGAAGAGCAGGCCGCCGATCACGATCTTGGTCCACCAGGAGTTGAGACTGCCGTCGAAGGTGATCAACGTCTGGATGACCCCGAGGACCAGCACCCCGAGCACGGTGCCGAAGACGTAGCCGGAGCCGCCGGTGAGCACGGTCCCGCCGATGACCACGGCCGCGATGACGTCGAGCTCCATGCCCACGGCGATCAGTGGGGCGCCGGAGAGCGTGTAGAAGGACAGCAGGATGCCGCCGATCGCCGCGCAGAGGCCGCTGATCGTGTAGACGGCGATCCGGGTCCGCCCCACCGGAAGCCCCATCAGCAGCGCGGACTGCGGGTTGCCCCCGATGGCGTACACGTTGCGGCCCAGCCGGGTGTAGGCCAGCGTGTACGCGGCGACGGCGACCACGGCGAAGGCGATGAGCACGCTGATCGAGACGAAGTTCCCGCTCGGGTTCCCGATCCGTTCCTGCGACATACGGGTCCAGAACCCGTCGGTGATCGGAATCGACGAGCCGCTGATGAAGGTGCACATCCCCCGGGCGAAGAACATCCCGGCGAGGGTGACGATGAACGGCTGGATGTCGAAGAAGTGGATCACACAACCCATGAGGAATCCGAGCGTCGGCCCGATGAGCAGCGCGATGAGCAGCACCAGCGCCGCCGGCAGCCCCTCCCTCAGCAGGAACGCCGACACCATCGCGGTCATGGCGACGACCGAGCCGACGGAGAGGTCGATCCCGCCGGTGAGGATCACGAAGGTCATCCCGACCGCGACGACGAGCAGGAAGCCGTTGTCGATGAAGACGTTGAAGACGACCTGGATGTTGGAGAACGCGCGGTACTGGGAGACCCCGACGCCGTACAGGACGAGCAGCAGGGCGAGGGTGGCCAGGACCGGGACGTGCCGTCGGGGCAGTCGTGACCAGGTGCGGGCCGCCATCAGGGACAGGGTGGTCATGCCGGCACCTGCTCCTTCGACTGCTCGGTGACGGTGGCGGGCGCGGCCGCCGGGGCTCGGCGTCGGGCGAACCGGGCCCGGAAGCCCGGTGCCTGGACGAGGCAGACCGCGATGACCACGACCGCCTTGAACAGCAGCGACGTCTGGGGCGAGATGTTCATGGCGTACACCGTGGTGGTGAGGGTCTGGATGAGCAGCGCGCCGAGGATCGTGCCGCCGAGGGAGAACCGGCCACCGGCGAGGGAGGTGCCGCCGATGACCACGGCGAGGATGGCGTCGAGTTCGACCCAGAGACCGGCGGCGTTGCCGTCGGCGCTGGACACGTTGGCCGTCATCATGAATCCGGCGACCGCGGCGCAGGCCGCGCTGATCACGTAGACGAGGAACGTGATCCGCCCGGAGCGGATGCCGGCCAGCCGGCTGGCCCTGGCGTTGCCGCCGACCGACTCGATGATCAGGCCGAGGGCGGTCCGCCGGGTCACCGCGGCGACCAGCACGGCGGCGGCGAGGGCGATGAAGATGGCCAGCGGCAGGGTCAGCAGGTGACCGACGCCGATCGCCTTGTACGGGCCGGAGTTGACGGTCAGGATCTGCCCCTCGGTGATCAGCTGGGCGAGTCCCCGGCCGGCGACCATGAGGATCAGCGTGGCGATGATCGGCTGGATGCCGATGACGGCGACCAGCACGCCGTTCCAGGCGCCCAGCACCAGCGCCACCCCCAGGCCCAGGGCCAGCGCGGTCAGCACGCCGCCGAGGCTGTTCTGGTCGGGCTGACGGCTGATGTGGAGGCAGGCGATGGCGCCGCTGATGGCGCAGAGCGAGCCGACCGACAGGTCGATGCCGCCGGTGGCGATCACCAGCGTCATGCCGAGCGCGACCAGGATCAGTGGCGCGCTCAGCCGCAGGATGTCGATCAGGCTGCCGTACAGGTGGCCGTCCCTCATCTGCACGGAGAGGAAGCCGGGCCGGTAGACGGTGTTGGCGGCCAGCATGACGACGAGGACGGCGACCGGCCAGAAGAGCCGGTGTCTCGTCAGCGCCCGGTATGCGGCCTTTCGGTGGCTCATGACGGCACCCCCTCGTGCCCCGCGCCGGCCGCGATGCTCCGCATGATCCGGTCGGCGTCGACGCTCTCGTCGTTGCGCAGTTGCGTGACCATCTCGCGGTCGCGCATCACGGCGATCTTGTGGCTGAGGCGGAGCACCTCCTCCAGTTCGGCGGAGACGAACAGCACCGCCATTCCGCCGTCGGAGAGCTCGGCGACCAGCCGCTGGATCTCGGTCTTCGCGCCGATGTCGATGCCCCGGGTCGGCTCGTCGAGGATCAGCAGCCGAGGCTCCGTGATGAGCCAGCGCGCGAGCAGCACCTTCTGCTGGTTGCCGCCGGAGAGGTTGCCCACCGGGAGGTCGGGGTCCGCCGGCCGGATGCTCAGGGCGCGCACGTACCGCTCGACCAGTTCGTCCTGGCGGCGGCGGGGCACGGGCCGGAGCCAGCCGCGGGCGGCCTGCAGGGCGAGGATGATGTTCTCCCGCACGGTCAGCTCGGCGATGACGCCCTCGGCGCGCCGGTTCTCGGAGCAGAAGCCGATCCCGCGGGCGATGGCGGCCGCCGGCGTCCGCAGCGACGTGGCGGAGCCGTGCACCCGGACGCTGCCGTGGTCGGCGCGGTCGGCGCCGAACAGCAGCCGCGCCACCTCGGTACGGCCCGAGCCGAGCAGGCCGGCGAGACCGACCACCTCCCCCTCGTGGATGGTCAGGCTGAAGGGTGCCACCGCGGACCGGCGGCCCAGCTCGCGTACGTCCAGCAGCGGCGTGCCCTCCGCCCGCTCGGCGAGGTCGTGCCGGGGCTGCCCGTCGAGCCGTTCCAGCACGCGCAACTCCTTGCCGATCATCTTCTCCACCAGGCTGAGCTGGGGAAGCTCGCTCGTGGCGTACTCGCCGACGAGCTGGCCGTTGCGGAGCACGGTGATCCGGTCGGCGATGCCGTAGACCTGGTCGAGGAAGTGGGTGACGAACAGGATCGCGATGCCGTCGTCGCGCAGTTGCCGCATGACCCGGAACAGCTGCGCGACCTCACCGGCGTCCAGGCTGGAGGTCGGCTCGTCCAGGACCAGGACCCGGGCCTCGATGTCGATGGCGCGGGCGATCGCCACCATCTGCTGCACGGCCAGCGAGTAGCTGCCGAGCTGCGCGTTGACGTCGATGTCCAGGTCGAGCCGGGCGAGCAGGGCGCGGGCCCGGCGGCGCATCTCGCCCCAGCGGACCGCGCCGAGCCGGCGCGGTTCCCGGCCGATGAAGATGTTCTCCGCCACCGAGAGGTTGGTGCACAGGTTGACCTCCTGGTAGACGGTGCTCACCCCGGCGGCGGTGGCCTGCATGGGGCCGGTGAACGACACCTGCTCGCCGCCGAGCGTCACGGTGCCGCGGTCGGCGCCGTAGACCCCGGTCAGCACCTTGATGAGGGTCGACTTGCCGGCGCCGTTCTCCCCCATCAGGGCGTGCACCTCGCCGGGGAAGAGGCGGAAGGACACGTCGTCGAGCGCGCGTACCCCGGGGAAGGACTTGCTGATCCCCGTCATTGTCAGGACTGGATGGCTGCCAGTCATGCCACCGGACCTTTCTGGGAGTGGCGGGAAGGCCCGCGCCGTGCGCGGCCCCGGTCGGTGGGGCCGGCGCGGCGGCCGGGCCCGAGGCCCGGCCGCCGCAACGGATGCCGGGGGGGCGTCGGCCCCCCGCGGTCCGGTCAGTACTTGCGGTTGGGCAGGGCCTCCTTGGCCTGCTCCTGGGTAAAGGTGGTCTCCTTGGTCTCGATCCGGGCCGAGACCTCCTCGCCGTTGTGCACCTTCTTGGCCAGGTCCATGAGCTGGGGACCGAGCAGCGGGCTGCACTCGGCGATGAAATTGAACTTCCCGTCGGCGAGAGCCTGCATGCCGTCCTTGACCGCGTCGACGGTGATGATGGTGATGTCCTTGCCGGGCACCTTGCCGGCGGCGGTGATCGCCTCCAGCGCGCCCAGGCCCATGTCGTCGTTGTGGGCGAACAGCACGTCGATCTTCGGGTTGGCCTTCAGGAACTGCTCCATCACCTGCTTGCCGCCGGCCCGGGTGAAGTCGCCGGACTGCGAGGCGATGATCTTGAGGTTCGGGCTGGCCGCGATCGCCTCGGCGAAGCCCTTCTTCCGGTCGTTCGCCGGCGCCGAACCGGTCGTGCCCTGCAGCTCGACGATGTTGACCGGGCCGGTCGCCGCCTTCTTCTGCTCGACCAGCCACTCCCCCGCGAGCCGGCCCTCCTTCACGAAGTCCGAGCCGAGGAAGGTCTTGTACAGGGACTTGTCGGCGGAGTCGACGGACCGGTCGGTGAGGATCACCGGGATCTTGGCGTCCTTGGCCTCCTTGAGCACGGTGTCCCAGCCGGACTCCACCACCGGCGAGAAGGCGATCACGTCGACCTTCTGCTGGATGAAGTTGCGGATGGCCTTGATCTGGTTCTCCTGCTTCTGCTGGGCGTCGTCGAACTTCAGCTCGATCCCGGCCGCCGCCGCGGCCTCCTTGATCGAGGTGGTGTTCGCCGTACGCCATGCGCTCTCGGCGCCCACCTGGGAGAAGCCCAGCGTGATCGTGCCGTCGTCGCCGTTACCACCCGTGTCGCTGTTGCCGCAGGCCGCCATGCCCGTGGTGAGCAGCGCGGCGGTGAGCACCGCGATGACCTTCCGGGACGGCAGGGGGGTCCTCATTCTCTTCACCGCAATCTCCTCGGGGTAAGCGTTCCGCGAGCAGCACGCCCCGGGAAGGCGTACGCCCTGCGCTGGTGGTGGTGCTGTCAGAGGTGGTGTCCGGGGGTGGTGCGACGCGGACGGCCCGGGTGCGGACCGCCGCGCGATCGGGGCGCCCGTCACGGGCTCCTGGGTGCGGGGAGTCGCTGTCCGTAGACGTTCTGGTAGCGGGCGTGCAGGGCGTCGACGTCGGCCGCCGCCATCGGCAGCGGCTCGCCGAGCGCCCGGGCCAGGTGCGCGGTGCGGGCGACGTCCTCACACATCACCGCGGCCTTCACCGCGGCGCGGGCGTCCCGGCCGATGGTGAAGACGCCGTGGTTGCGCATGAGCACGGCCGGCGAGCGGTGCCCGGCGAGGGTGTCGACGATCCCCTTGCCGATGTCGTCGCCGCCGATCAGGGCGAACGGGCCGACCGGGATCTCGCCGCCGAACTCGTCGGCCTGTGCGGTGAGGTGGCACGGAATCGGCTCGCCACGGACCGCCCAGGCCGTCGCGTACGTGCTGTGGGTGTGCACCACGCCGCCCACCTCCGGCATTGCCCGGTAGACGTAGGCGTGGGCGGCGGTGTCGCTGGACGGCGAGAGGTCACCCTCGACCGCGACCCCGTCGAGGTCGCACACGACCATGTTCTCCGGCGCGAGGTCGTCGTAGTCCACGCCGCTCGGCTTGATGACCATCAGGTCCTGGCCGGGCACCCGGGCGGAGACGTTCCCCGCCGTCCAGGCGACCAACCGGTAGCGGGTGAGTTCGGCGTGCAACCGGGCGACGCTCTCCCGGAGCCGCCGGATCTGACCGGGTCCGGCGCTCATGCGACCACCTCCAGCGGCGTCGTGACCGGCGCTCCCGACCGGTCGACGGCGGCGTTGCGGATCGCGCGCAGGCGGGACATGACCTCGGTGCCGCCGCGACCGAAGTGGTCGTGCAGGGACCGGTACTCGGCGTACAGCGCGTCGTAGGCCCGCGCCCGCCCGGGATCCGGCCGGTAGGCGTCGCGGTCCACCCGGCCCATCGCGGCCGAGGCCGCGTAGACGTCCGGGTACGCGCCCGCCGCGACGGCGGCGTGGATCGCCGAACCCAACGCGGGCCCCTGCGCCGAACCGATGACGCTCAACGGCCGGTTGGTGACGTCGCTGTAGATCTGCATCAGCAGCCGGTTGGCGGTCAGGCCGCCCGCCACCACCAGTTCGCGGATCGGGACCCCCGCCTCGACGAACGCCTCAATGATCATGCGGGTGCCGTAGGCCGTCGACTCCAGCAGCGCCCGGTAGACGTCCGCCGGCCGGGTGGCCAGGGTGAGCCCCACGACGAGACCGCTCAGGTCGTGGTTGACCAGCAGGGAGCGGTTGCCGTTCCACCAGTCGAGGGCGATCAGCCCGTGGCCGCCGACCGGCTGCGCCGCGGCCAGCTCGGAGAGGCGCTCGTGCGAATCCGCGCCGGCCGGCGCGGCGTGTTCGACGAACCAGCCGAAGATGTCGCCGACGCCGCTCTGTCCGGCCTCGTACCCCCAGGCGCCCGGGCTGAGTCCACCTTCGACGACGCCGCACATGCCCGGCACCTCCGCCAGCCCGGCGCCGTTGACCACGTGGCAGGTCGAGGTGCCCATGATGGCGACCAGGTGGCCGGGCAGCAGGGCCTGGGCCGAGGCGGCGGTGACGTGGGCGTCGACGTTGCCGGCCGCGACCGCGATGCCCTCGGGCAGGCCCGTCCACGCGGCGGCCTGCGCGGTGAGGGCGCCGGCCCGGGCGCCCATCGGCAGCAGCGGACCGTCCAGCTTGGCGACGAAGTCGGCGAACCCGGGGTCCAGCGCCGCCAGGAACTCCCGGGACGGGTAGCGGCCGTCCTGCCGGATGCCCTTGTAGCCGGCGGTGCAGATGTTGCGGGTCTCCGCCCCGCACAACTGCCAGACGATCCAGTCGGCCGCCTCGACGAACCGCGCGGCGTGCCGGTACAGCTCGGGATCCTCGTCGAGGAGCTGCAGACCCTTGGCGAACTGCCACTCGGCGGAGATCTTCCCGCCGTACCGGTGGAGCCACGGCTCGCGGCGCTCCCGGGCCAGGGCGTTGATCCGGTCGGCCTGCGGCTGCCCGGCGTGGTGCTTCCACAGCTTCACCCAGGCGTGCGGCCGGCTCCGCAGGTCGGGCACCTCGCAGAGCGGGGTGCCGTCCGCGAGGGTGGGCAGGACGGTGCAGGCGGTGAAGTCGGTGGCGATGCCGATCACCCGGGCCGGGTCGATCCCCGCGGCCGCCACGGCGGCGGGCACCGCCCGGCGCAGCACGTCCCGGTAGTCATCGGGGTCCTGCAACGCCCAGTCCGGCGGGAGCGGCGCCCCGTCCGGCAGCGCGGACTCGATCACCCCGTGCCGGTACTCGTGGACCGCGGTGCCGAGCTCCGCCCCGTCACCGGTCCGGACCACCAGCGCCCGGCCCGACAGCGTGCCGAAGTCGACCCCGACGACGTACCGGTCCCCCGGTCCGTCCACACTCGCCATCTCCACCTCCCCGTGTCCTGGCTCACATTGTTAGCGCTCACATCGGCACGGGTCAAGATGCCGCCGGCAACACTCCCGTAACGGCAAAGTCATCGGAGCACCCTCGGTCTGACCGGGCCGGGACGGCGGGGCTCTTGTTAACGATCACAGCTCGACGACGGCGCCCGGGAACCCGTGACGTCGCACCAGGCAGCGCCTCACCGGCGCCGCGTCGGGAACCTGCCGCCGGCGGTCAGCGGGGCGGGGCGGCGACGCTCTGCCGGGGAATCAGGGTCGGCGCGATGGTCTGCCGCGACTCACCGACCGCACCGGACTCGATCTGCGCCAGCAGCAGGCCCAGGCTGGCCCGGGCCACCGCGGCGAAGTCCGGCCGGACCGTGGTCAACGGCGGGATGAAGTACGCCGCCTCGGGCACGTCGTCGAAGCCCACCACACTGATCTCGTCCGGCACCCGGCGGCCGTACTCGTGCAGGGCCCGCAACACGCCCAGCGCCAGGTGATCGTTGGCCGTGAAGATGGCCGTCACCTCGGGCACGCGCGCCAGCATCTGCCCGCACCGGTAGCCCGACGCCGCCGACCAGTCCCCCGGCACCAGCGGCGGCACCTCGGCACCCGCGGCCCGCAACGCCTCCCGCCAGCCCTCGATCCGCCCGGCGCTGTCGAACCAGTCGGCCGGCCCGGACACGTGCCACACCGTGCGGTGTCCCGCGTCCAACAGGTGCCGCGTCGCCTCGCGCGCACCCGCCACCTGGTCCACCGTCACCAGCGGCACCGGACGACGCGGATCGCCGTCGACCGTCACCAGGGGAACGTCCTTCGGCAGATGCTCCAACGCCTCGCCGGCCGACTCGACGGGAGCGATCACGACGATTCCCGCCACCCGATGCGCCAGGTGTCGTTCCACGGCCGCGGAGATGGAGACCCGGTCCAGGTCCCGCACGCTGCCCACGCTGACCGCGAAGCCCTCCTCGGCGGCGGTCTGCTCCAGCGCCGCCAGCAACGACGCCGGGCCGTAGAGGGTCGTGTTCTGCGCCACCACACCGATGACCTGCGACCGGCCAGTCACCAGGGCGCGAGCGGCCCGGTTGGGCCGGTATCCCAACTCGGTGATCGCCGCCTGCACCCGCAGCCGGGTCTGCTCACGGACGTTGGGATGCCCGTTCAGCACCCGCGACACGGTTTGATGGGAAACCCCGGCGAGGCGGGCCACATCCGTCATCGCGGGACCACGCACGGCACTCATCCTCCCCGCCAGACCTGGACCCGGCGCCCGGCGGCCGGCGCCGGAGCGGCCTGGACGGCCCGTCCGCAACCCCACTCGGCCCCGGCACGGCACCAGGGCGGACCCGCAAAGGCCAGCGCCAGTGTACGCCCAGCGGCCGTCCCGCCCCCGACGGCGAGCGCCCACACCCTCACGTCCGAAGATCAATAGGCCGACCGCGGCGGACGCGCCGGTGGACACCGCGCTAACGGAGTGCGGCGTCGCCGAGGGGCGTCCGTCGGTAGCGGATCTCGTGCCGGTGCCGTTCCCCGGCCACGAACCCGGCGTCGCGCAGCACCGACAGGTGCTCGGAGACCGTACCGGCGGCCAGCGCGTGACGGTGGGCCAGCGAGGTCGTGCTGGCCGGCTCGTCGAGGCTGAGCAGCAGCGCCGCCCGGGTCCTGCCGATCAGCCGTCCCAGCGCGGCGTGCCGATCGGTGGACAGGGGCTGCCAGAGCGTGCCGAGCCCTCGCGCCGGATAGATCACGGTGGGCTGCCACGGCGGGTCCACGATGACGACGACCTGATCCCACTTGAAGGCGCTGGGCACCAGGACGAGCCCCTCGCCGCGCAGGTCGCGATGCTCGTCGTCGCCGTACTCGCGGGTCAGCACGCCGTTGGTCCAGCGCAGTCGGGGATGCAACTCGGCGAACAGCCGGTCCAGGCCGCCTTCGGCGAGACGCCGGGTCTGGAAGCCCACATCGGCGTCGAGCAGCCCGCGTACCTGTGGCCAGTACGGTTCGACCAGGGCCTCCCACGCCTGCTTCACGAGTGTGACAAGCGTCTGGAGCACGACGGCCGGGTCGCCCAGCAGGAGGCGTCCCGTCGCCGATTCGGCCGCCCCCGGGGTGTCCGCCAGTGACCGTCGCACCTCTGCGCGTACCCGCTCATGGTCGGTGGCCGCCACCGCCGCGAGTTCGTCCTCGAACCGGACGTGCGGGCTGACCGGAGGGGGCGAGAGGAAGTCGGGGGTGTAGCCGCGGCGCGGCTGGAGCAGGGCGATCGGCCGGAGGTCGAGCGCCCGCGGGTCGAGGGTGTCGAGCCAGCGGCGGTGGGGGCCGACGCCTTCCCGCGGGGAGAGCAGGCGCACCGCGGACAGCGTTTCGACCATGGGTGAAATGGCGAAGCGGCAGCGCAGCAGGTCGACGGTGCCGAACCGCAGCGTGATCGCCATCCGCACCGCCCCAGAGAAGAGATTCGGCCCTCGCCGAATCACTGGCGGCCACCGTACCAGCGCTCGCACAGTTCTCCCCGTACGGACCGATGATCACGAGGAGAAGACGATGAACCCGAGCGCCGACTGGGAGCAGCGCAGCGCGGACCTGTGGGCGGCCTTCAACGCGGGGCCCGACGACTGGGACGAGGAGGAGTTCCGCGAGCGGGTCGACGCCCTCGCCGCGGAGTTGGGGCCGGATCATCCGGTGGCGGCGTTCGAGCGGGCCTGCGCCTGGGACTCGACCGGCCATTCGGACAGGGCGGTCCCGCTCTACCGCACGGCGCTGGAACTGGGCATCGACGGCATCCGCCGGCGGCGCTCCGTGATCCAGATGTCCAGCTCGCTACGGAACATCGGGCAGGCCGAGGAGAGCGTCCGGCTGCTGACCGAGGAGCGCGAGCGCGGCTCCGACGAGCTCGACGACGCGGTCAGTGCGACGCTCGCGCTGGCGCTGACCAGCGTCGGCCGGGAGCGGGAGGCGGTGTCGATCGCTGTCGGGGCGCTCGCCAAACACCTGCCGCGCTACCAGCGGTCGATGGCCAACTACGCCCGGCTCCTGGTCGAGCCCCACTGAGCCGTGTTGCCGGGCGCCCCCGGCGGGTCAGGGCGCGGTGGGTTCGCACTCCGCCGTGTACGTGTCGAAGGCGACCGTCACCGTGCCGTCGGCGTTGAGGGTCGTGTGGTTCGTGATCCGGAGCGAGGCGTCGTTGCCCGGCCCCGGCCCTACGATCTTGAACACCAGTTGCTGTGTGGAGGTGATCGGCAGCCCGCCGGAACCCTCGTTGTAGGCGAAGAGGTTTACCCGGGTGCTGACGTAGCGGTCCCCCGTCGTCGCACCTGTGCCGTGGACGTGGGACTGGGTCTCGACGATGTGCACGTGGAAGCCGCCGGTCTCGTCGACGGTCACGTGGTACAGCTCGGAGAACGTGCCGTCGAAGTCGACGACCTCGCCGAGGCCGCCGTTGGCGCAGGGCAGGACGACGGAGAGATCCAGCGGGGCCCGGAGGATCCGGGTGGTCGTGTCGGCGGCGTACGCGGGCGCCGGCCCGGCCACGAGCACGAGCGACGGCGCGAGCAGCGCCACCGCCGAGGCGAGCCGGGCCCTGCCGGTGGACCTGATCTTCTGCATGGCGGTCGTCCCTCCAGGCGGACGCCCCGGCCGCGACCGACCGGGTCCACTCCGGAATGTGCTCTCGACGGGTGAGGGTGTCAATACCGTGCGCGTGTCGCGGCGGGTCGGCGCGTCAGCCGGCGCCGAGCGCCGCCCGGGCTGCCGCGTCCTGGCGTGCCAGGATGCCGCGCCAGTCCCGGACGATCGAGGGGTCGGCGCCGAGCACCTCGGTCTGGACCACGGCGAGCCGGGTGTACGCGATCCGCAGGTAGCCGGTGCTCGCCTTGCACCGGGTGTCGGCCCTGGTCGCCGGGTGCGTGCGGACGTCGGTTCCGGCCGGCAGCGTCGCCAGCAGCCGGAGCGGATCCGGCGCGGTGAAGCCGGCCCGGTTCATACAGCGCCGCCACCCGGCGTTCGCCGCCCGGAACCCGCTGTCCTGGTCGAGAAGGTCCCGGGACCGCTGCTCCGCCTCGAACAGCAGCACCCGCAGCTGGATCCAGCGCTGCCGCGCGTCACCGAGCAGCCGCTGCTCGGCCTCGGCGAGGCACCCGGTCGCGGGGCGGGACACCGACAGCCTCTCGCCCCTGCCGGACAGGCGCTTCTCCGGGTCGCCGTAGAGCGCGCGGGTGTAGGCCACCGCGTCGGGCCGTTGCTCCTCCCGTACCGACCGCGCCCGGTCGGCGTCGGGCGCGTCGAGCGATTCGAGGCCGAACGGGCGTGGGCCCTCCGCCGCGTGACCCGCCTTCGCCGGTGGTGGGGCGGTGTAGGTCAGGCCCACCTTGGCCATGCAGGCGGTGACGAGGCGCTGCTGCGCGGTGTCGATGCGCTCGTCCGTCCTGGTCCGCGTGTAGACCAGACGGTAGATCGGTGGCATCGTGCGCAGGTGCGCGAGCGCCGGCCCGGCCTGCTCGGCGGGATCGGCCGGGGAGGCCGACGCCCCGAGGGCCCACCCGGCGCCCGCGACGACGAGTACGAGCCGGAGGGCACGGCCGAGCCGGCCGCCCGGCGACCGCTGGTCGCCGGACGAGCCGCCTCTGCTGTCGGTCAGAAGCATCGGATCGGGGTGGCGGGTCGCAGGAGCAGCGAACTCGCCTCGTCGCGCTGGCCGACCCAGTTGCCGTTGATGCCGTCGTCCGACAGCTGTGAGGCGTTGACCGAGCTGCCCGGGTTGACGCAGAACACGAGGCCGCCACCGTTACCGATGTCGTAGTAGTAGTGGCTCTCGTATCCGCCGGTGCTGGAGTTGCTGGCCGACCACACGTTGTCGTTGACGACCACGCTGGTGCCGCTGAAGTAGTCGTCGGTGAAGTTGCTGTCGCTGTTGAAGTACGAGTGCTTCGCACTGCCGAGCCCGGCGACGAAGACGCAGTGGTTGCCCGGGTCACAGTACGGTCCGGCCGACGCCGGCGCAGCCGCGATCACGCTCCCGGCGATGCCGACGCCCGCGAACCCGACGGCCAGCCCGAGCCGCTTGAGCATTCCTGTCCTCACGATGCCGCCTCCCATGCATTGACTGACGCTGATCCCTCTGGCCACCACCGTCACAGCTCGCGCCGGGGGGTGCCAGGAGAATGACCGGCGAATGACCGGCAGTCGGCAGATCGGCGGGGCCCACAGTTCGGGCCGCGGCTCGACAACGCGACGATGATCGATGACCATCTTTGTTCATGACCATCCGAGCCGCCGACGGCCCGCCGACCGCCGAGGGCGCCGACCACAGCGGGATCCCCGCGGCCCCGAGCCGCGGCCGGCGGATCCGGTGGCGTCGGCTACGCCACGAATGGACGGGCGCGGTGGTCGGTGGCGTGCTGCTGGCGGTGGCGCTGACGTGGCCCACGATGCGGCATCCGGCGAGCACGGTCCCCGGCGACCTCGGCGACCCGACGTTGCAGGCGTGGCAGCTCGCCTGGGCGGGGCACGCCGTGCTGACGCAGCCCTTCGACCTCTGGCACTCGAACACGTTCTACCCCGAGACGTACACGTTCGCCTACAGCGACACCCTGCTCGGGTACGCACCGGCGGGCGCGCTCGGCTCGGGCTTCGAGGCCGCCCTGGTGCGCTACAACGTCATGTACGTGCTGGTGCACGCGTTGGCGTTCGTCGGAGCGTACGCGCTGGTCCGGCAGCTCGGGGCGGGCCGGTGGGGCGGCGCGGTCGCCGGGGTCGCGTGGGCGTACGCGCCGTGGCGGCTGGCGCACGCGGGTCACCTCAACATCCTGTCCAGCGGCGGGATCGCGTTGGCCCTGGCGATGCTGGCCCGCGGTCACGGCTGGTCGCTGCGGCACGGGTACCGGCCGGAGCGACGCCGACCGGGCTGGGCGCTGGCCGGGTGGCTCGTCGCCGCCTGGCAGGTCACCCTGGGCTTCGGCATCGGGCTGCCCCTGGTCTACTTCCTGCTCGCCGCGGTGCTGGTGACCGCCGGCGGCTACGGCTGGTCGTGGTGGCGGCGACGGGAGAGACCCCCGTTCGGCCGCCGGTTGCTGCTGGCGGACCTGGCCGGTGGGCTCCTCTTCGGCGCGGTGACGCTGCTGCTGGGCCTGGTCTACCTGCGGGTCGTCGACCTCAATCCGCAGGCCGTACGGACCCTGGACTGGACGGAGAGCTTCTCGCCGCCGCTGCTGGGCTTCGTCACCGCCCCGGCGGACTCCTGGTTGTGGGGTGAGCGGCACGCGGCGGCCCGGGAACAGCTGTCCTGGCCCCCGGAGATGGCGTTGCTGCCCGGGATGGCCCTGATCGGGATGGCCATGGCGGGCCTGTTCGTCTCGGTGTACCCGGTCCGGCACCGGATCGCGTTGGGGCTCGGCGTCCTCGGGACGGTGCTGCTGGGGCTCGGCGCCACCCTCGGTGGCGACGGCGACCCCGGCTACCTCACGCTCTCCCGGCACCTGCCCGGGTGGGACGCGCTGCGGACGCCGGGCCGGATGATGCACTGGACCAGCCTGCTGCTGGCGGTGCTGGCGGCCGGGCTGGTGACGGCGTTCGCCGAGTCGGCGCGGCGGTCGCCCGCCCGGAGGCGGACGCGGGTCCTGGCGTCGGCGGCCCTCCTGGTGCCCCTGGCCCTGGTCGGCCTGGAGGGGGTCAACCGCACGCCGCACCCGGTGGTGCCGCGGCCACCGGCCGCGCTGCGGGTGGCGGAGGAACCCGTCCTGCTGCTGCCGATCGGCGGCACGAACGACCTGCACTACATGCTGTGGACGACCGACGGGTTCCCCCGGGTGACGAACGGGCTGGGCGGTTTCGAGCCCGTCACCCAGGCGCAGACCCGGGCGGCGGCGACCTCGTTCCCCGACCCCGGCAGCGTGGCCTACCTGCGCGGCATCGGGGTGCGGTCGGTGGTGGCCCTGCCCGACCGGGCCGTCGGGACGCCGTGGGAGGGCATCGCGGCCCGGCCGGTCGACGGCCTGGGCATCACCAGGGAGGACCACGACGGCGTGCTGGTCTACCACCTCGACCAGGCGGGCGGGTGACGACGTGCGGCTGTCGGTGGTGGTGCCCTGCTTCAACGAGGAGGCGTCTGTCGAGCGGCTGCACCGTGGGGTGACCGCCGCGCTGGCCGAGCTGCCCGACGTCGACGTGGAGGTGGTGTACGTCGACGACGGCAGCGCGGACGGCACCCTGGTGGCGCTGCGCCGGCTGGCCGCCCGCGACCCGTCGGTGCGGTACACGTCGCTGAGCCGGAACTTCGGCAAGGAGGCGGCCATGCTGGCCGGCCTGGAGCGCGCCACCGGGGACGCCGTGGTCATCATGGACGCCGACCTGCAGCACCCGCCGCGGTTGCTGCCCGAGATGGTGGCGCTGTACCGCCAGGGGTTCGACCAGGTGATCGCCCGCCGGGACCGGCACGGTGACCGGTTCCTGCGGATGCTGGCCTCGCGGTCCTTCTACCGGGTGGTCAACTGGTGGATCGACGTACGGCTGCTGGACGGGGCCGGTGACTTCCGGCTGCTGTCCCGGCTCGCGGTGGACGCCGTGCTGGCCATGCCGGAATACAACCGGTTCTCGAAGGGACTGTTCTCCTGGATCGGGTTCCGGACGGTCGTGGTGGCGCACCGCAACGAGACCCGCCAGGCCGGCCGGAGCCGGTGGACGTTCGGCAAGCTCTTCAACTACGCGTTCGACGGTCTTCTGTCGTTCAACAACCGGCCGCTGCGCCTGGCCATCTACGGCGGCCTGTTCCTCACTCTGATCGCGCTGGGATACATGGCCTGGGTCGTCGCCGACGCCGTGGAGAAGGGCATCGACGTCCCCGGCTACACCACCATCATCGTCAGCGTGATCGGTCTCGGCGGGATCCAGATGATGATCCTCGGCGTGATCGGCGAGTACATCGGCCGGATCTACTACGAGACCAAGCGCCGGCCGCACTACCTGGTCCAGGAGACGGAGGATCTGGTCACGGAGAGCGGGCCGGTGCCGCGCGTACCGGCCCAGCCGGCGGCGCGGTCGGCGGACCCGGTCCGGCACGGGGTGCCGGCCCGCGAGGACCCCGCCCGGCACGACCGCCTCCGTCGCGCCGCCGACCGGTCCGTGCGCGGCGACGCGCCGTAGCCGCCCCGGACGAGGGCGTGGCCGCGCGGCGGTCGCGCCGGGAGGACGGCCGCCCCGGGCCGCCCACCCCTGTCGCCCGACCTACCGGGCGACCAGCTCCTCGACCTGCGGCACCAGCGGCCGGTGGGCCGGCGCCGGCGTGGTGCGCCGGCCGGACCAGAGCACCCGGGCGACGATCCCCGGCGCGAAGAGCCCCGGCGGCGGCGTCATCAGGTTGGCGACGCTCAGGAAGCGCCGCCCGACGACGGGGTGCCGCGCCGCGGCGGCGTGCAGCCGGGCGACGTACCCGTTGAGGAAGCGTGTCCGGCGGCTGCGCGGCCCCACCACGGTCGGGTGGCGCAGGTCGGCGCCGACGGCCATGTCCCAGGGCACGTCGACCACCTTCGCCGCCGCGGCGAAGAAGCGGCGGGGCAGGTCCCGCCGGCCCCGGCGGAGGCAGTCACGCAGCACGACCGCCTCCGCCGCGGCCACCGTCATGCCCTGCCCGTACGCGGGGTTGAAGCTGCACATCGCGTCGGCGACCGCGATGAACCCCTCCGGAAGACGGGCGAGGCGCTCGTAGCGGCGGCGCACGCTGGTGGGCAGCCGCATCCGCTTCGCCGGGCCGAGCGGCTCGGCCCGGCTCAGCAGCGCGTGCAGCTCCGGCGCGGGCAGCCGCCCGGCGAAGGCGAGGTAACCCTCGGCGTCGACCGGCGGCGCGTGGTCCGCGCCGACGCCGAGGAGGGTCACCATCCACCGGTCCCCCTCCGCGGCGATGGCCACCCCGCCGTACGGGGCGGCCGGCGACGGGCTGCTGATGACGGCCGCGAAGGCGGTCCCGCCCGGGACGCGGCGGTAGTCGCGGGAGACGTACACCGTCCGGGGGTCCACCCGCTCCTCGACGGGCGGCTGGTAGCCGAGCTCGGCGAGCCAGGTGGGGCCGCGGTTGCCGCGGCCGGTCGCGTCCACGACGAGGTCGGCGTCGTGGCGCTCCTCCCGGCCGCCGCGGGGCAGGATCCGTGCGCCGGTCACCGTGCCGCCGTCGGCGAGCAGGCCCACCGCCTCGCACCGGTCCCGGATCTCCACGTTGGGCAGCGCACGGACCCGGTCCCGGACGTACGCCTCCAGGGCGCGTCGGCTGACGCAGAGCCCCGCCAATCCGGAGGCGACCCGGGGGATCCGGTGGCCGTCGTTGACCCAGACGCAGTCCCGTTGGATGTCGACGGGGACGGCCCCGTGGGCGGTCAGGTCGGCGGTCAGGCCGGGGAACAGCTCCTCGAGGATCTGGCGACCCCGGGCGAGTAGCCCGTGCGAGTGCCCGCTCTGCGGCACACCCTTGCGGTCGGCGGCCTCCGCCGGCAGCTCGTCCCGGTCGAAGACGGTCACCGTCGCGTACGACTCGCTGAGCACCCGGGCGACGAGCAGGCCGCCCATGCTGCCGCCGAGGACGACCGCTCGTCCGGTCTGGTTGGTGGTGGACACGGTTGACTCCGTTTCGCTGATGGGGATGTAACCAGTCAGCGGCACAGCGTGTCCGTGAGGGAAGCGAATTGGCGGACGACTAACTGACAGTGAAGTTCCGGTCAGGAGCGCCGCCCGTTCCGACCCCTCCGCCAACCACCCGAGGGCGCGGTGAAACTCCTGGTCAGGCCTCGTATTGCGGCCGCCGCCAGGGACGCCGTGACCGATGTCTCAGTCGACTAGCGGTCAGTCGTCACCCCTGGTGACTGAGGTTCACGACCAGCGCGGCCGCCGCGGTGGAGAAGAACACGGCCCATCCCACGAGCTGGCGCGAACCCACCCGCAGGTGAGCGACGAGCGCGCCGACGAAGTACGGTCGGGTCAGTGCAGCCGGGACTTCCAGTCCTCCGGCACCCGGCCCCGGGGACCGGGGGCCGGCTGGTCGACGGGGTGCGAGCGGGGCTCCGCCAGCTCCGGCCCGCTGGCGTAGAACTGGTCGTCGGAGTAGTCCCAGAACCACGACTCGCCGGGTTCGAAGCTCTGGATGACCGGGTGACCCGTCGCGGCCGCGTGCGCGGTCGCGTGCTGGCTCGGCGAGGAGTCGCAGCAGCCGACGTGGCCGCAGGCCGCACAGCGGCGCAGGTGGAACCACCACCCGCCGGAGGATTCGCACTCCACGCAGCCCGGCCCGCTCGGTGGCACAGCCGGGTCGATCGCCGCGCTCACCGGCTGTCGCTCCTGCTCCGGCTCGGTCGGGTCACCCACGATGTCATTCCTCCCGCTTCACGGCCTCCCCCGGCCGGTGCCGATCGCACCTGTTTCGCCGGGTCGCCCCGGCCTCGCAGTCTGGCACCCGACAGCCTCCGCCCGCACCTCGCCCGGCGACGGCAGGGATCACGAGTACATCAGGTGCAGCGTCATCCCGGCGTCGGCGTGTGCCAGGTTGTGGCAGTGGTTGGCCCACATTCCGGGATTGTCGGCCCGGAACGCCACCTCCCAGACGTCGCCGGGCCGCACGTCGAACGAGTCGAGCCAGAGAGGGCTCCCGGTGGCCCGCTGCCCGTTGCGGGACAGCACCAGGACGTGATGCCCGTGCAGGTGCCACGGGTGCACGAACTGGGACCGGTTCACGATCGTGAACGCGGCGACGTCGCCGAGGCGCACGACCTGGGGCGGGATGTCCGGGTCGGCCGCGCCGTTGACCGTGTGGGCGTACCGCGGCAGCAGCCCGTGCAGGTCGAGGCCGCGGTCGAGGACGAGGGTGAAACTCCTGTCGAACCGGGACCACGGCACCGGAGACCCGGCGCCGTAGGTGAGCGGATCCAGCACCGGCCACGCGTCGGTGGTCGCCGACACCGGTCCGGTCGAGTAGACCGCCCGTCCGTCGACGAACAGCGCCACCGGCGTGGCGGGTGCGGTGAACACCAGGTCGTAACGTCCCCCGGCCGGGACCAGCACGGCGGTGTCCACGAGCGACGTCGGGCCCCGCAGGTCGGATCCGTCGATCGCGGCGACCCGGAACGGCGTCCCGGCCAGGGCGTACCGGTGGGTCGTGCTGTCGGTGTTGATCAGCCGCAGCCGCACGGGGACCCCCGCCTCGACGGACTCCGTTCGCGGTGCGGGCAGCGGCAGGCCGTCGAGCGTGTGCACCGGCACCGTGACGTCGACGCCGGTCACCGGCGCCGGCCGCACCACCAGGACGCCGTAGAGGCCCCGCCGCACGCCCAGGTCCGACACGGCATGCGTGTGGTACCAGTACGTCCCGACCTGGTCGGCGCGGAAGCGGTAGACGAACTCCTGGCCGGGCAGCACCGCCGCCTGCGTGACGCCGGGCACCCCGTCCTGGCTGTTCGGCACGTCGTACCCGTGCCAGTGCAGCGTCACGCCCCGCGCGATGTCCTTGTTGCGCAACGTCACCTCCACCACGTCACCGGCGGTGGCGGTCAGCTCCGGCCCGGGAACCTGCCCGTTGAACGCCCACGCCGCGACGTCGCGGCCGCCCACGCGCACCGTGGCGGTTCCGGCCGTCAGGGTGAACCGCCTGGTCGGTTCGCCCACCGTCCGCGCCTCCCGATATCCGGACCCATGGGGTACGCCGGGAGCGGCCTCCGGCGCGACGGCCAACCCGGTCCCGGTCACCAGCGCCCCGACCGCCACCGCGAGGGCGGCCCGGGACACCGTTCCGGACGGGCGCGCGCCGAGTGCGCGCCACGAGACCGCGGTCGCGGCGAGGACCCCGGAGACCGCCAGGAGTCCCGTGCCCGCCGACGCCGGATAGCCGTGCAGGACCGTGACGAGCAGGGCGGCGCTCTCCGCGTACCCGGCGAAGAGGAGCGGGACCGCGACGGACCGGATGTCGCGCGGAATGCGCAGCAGCCGCGGACCGGCGACCACCACCGCCGCGAGCGACAGCGGACCGGCGATGAGCACCTTCTCCGCCGCGAACCACCAGCCGGCGCGGGCGAGCGCGATGGTCGTGATCGCGCGGGCGAGCGTGGCGAGCAGCGCGGCGGCGGCCAGCCCCAGGGCGAGCGGACGACGCCGGGCGGCCGACGCGGCGCCGCCGCCCAGCCACCCGGCGGCCGCGAGGACCGCGATCACCAGGTCGGCCGCGAGCAGCGAGCCGGTGGTCACGCCGGCGCCCCTTCCCGGACGCTCACGGGACCGGCCGGCGCCGGGCGGGCCAGCTGCCGGGCGCCCCGGGCCACGCCGACCACGACGTGCACCGCCACGATTCCGTTGATCGCGTGCAGCCCGGCGATGGTCAGGCCGAACGGGGTGCTGGCGCCCGCCGCGTCGGTGGCCGCGTTCGCGAGCATGGCGATGAGTGCCTGCAGGATCACGAGGCCGAGCGGCAGGACCGCCATTCCGACGAGCCGGCCCGGCGCCTTGGCCAGCACCGCGAACAGGATGGTGAGCAGGGTCAGGACCGGGATGACCGCCATCCCGGTGACGCTGTGCAGGGCGTACGCGCCCTCGCCCGCGGGTCTGGTGAACGCGCCGACGGCCGCGAACACGAACTGCAGGGCGAACGCGACGAGCGACAGGGTGCTGACGACGACGAAGGCCTTACGCATGGTCATCTCCTAGCGACGGGACGGGGCCAGTGCCCCGGCGACGTGGTCGGTGGCCGTGATCGCGCCGTACGCGACCAGCCGCACGAGATCGGCGTCGGCCGGATGGGACAGCCGCCAGAGGGCGACGTCGCCCGAGCGGATCGCGCTCGGCGCGAACGCCGCCAGCAGCGCGATCCGCGTCCCGACCCGGTCGGTGCCGGGCAGGTCCCGGATCAGGTCGGCGGCCCACTCCGCGGGCCGGGCCGGGTGCCGCCCGTCCTCCCAGCGCACCGTGGCCGTGACGGTCTGGCGGGCCACGTCGCCCAGCAGGTCTCCGCCGCGCAGGGCGGCGGTCCGCAACGCCGCGTACGCGACGCCGACCGGACTGTCCCCGGCCCAGGCCGGTGACGCCGTCGTGCCGGGATCGAGAAGTGACAGGCTGCGGCCCGGCTCCTTCCGCTCCCGGGCCGCCCTGGCGTAGAGGCGGCCCCCGACCGACCGCACCACGGGCGAGCGCTGCAGGCCGCCGGGCAGCAGATCGGGATCGAGCAGCGCCGAGACGATCCGGTTGATGAAGTGGAAGGCGAGCAGGGTGCCGGTGACCTCCGGGCCGTGCGGACTGGTCCAGCCGGCGGCCCTGGGGCTGCGGCTCGCCTCGGCCCAGCCCAGGAGTTCGGCGTGCCTCGACTCCGGAGGCGTCCCGCCCCGGGCGATGACCTCGGCCAGCTCGTGTTCGCTCAGCGCGTGCAGCAGCATCACGTGGGCGTCGACGCAGAACCGGCAGCGGTTGGCCCGGGACACCGCCGACGCGACGAGCTCGCGGTCGACCCGGGGCGCCTCCCCGGCGAGCAGTGCCTCGCGCATCAGCGCCCAGGTCGCGGCCAGCACCTCCGGCACGGCCGAGAGCGCCTGGAAGGTGGGCACCGGCCCGATGAACTCGGTCCGCAGCTGCCGGTAGACCTCCGCGGTGAGACCGGTCGCCGCCTTGGCGGGAGCGGGAGTGAAGAAGCGGTATGTCATGGGCTAGATGCTCGGCTCGGCGGGCCGGGAAAGCGTCGTGCCGCCGCAGGCACTTGCCCGGCCGCCGATACCGCGTCCGCGGTACGCCTCAGCTACCGCGGACGGGGGATGCTCCCCGGTGACGACCGCTCTAGAGTCCGATCATGCGCCGCGATCTGCCGTACGCCCTCGGCGGCCTCGCCCTCGGCGGGCTCCTGCTCGCCAACGCCGCTGTCGCGCCGGACGCCGCACCGGTGCGGCCGCTCGACGTCGCCCTGGTCCTGGCCATGGCGGCGGCCCTGGCCGTGTGCCGGCGGCACCCGGTGGTGGCGTTGAGCGTGGTGACCGCCGCCATGCTGGCCCTCCACGTCCGGGTGCACGCCGGGGTGTCCGCCGCGTTCCCCGTCCTCGGCACGGTCTACGTCGCCGCGTGGCGGGGGCACCGCGCGATCGCCGCCCTGGCCAGCCTCGTCTTCCTCGGCGGTTTCCTGGCCCGTGACGTCTCGGTCGCGCCCGCCGGCCGGCCCGGTCAGCAGATCGTCGAGCGGACCGCCCTGCTGCTGGGCTGGTTCTTCGCGGCCAACGTCGCCGGGCTCGTCGCGCGGCACCGCCGCGCGTACCTGGAACAGGTCGAGCAGCGGGCGATCGAGGCCGAACGCACCCGCGAGGAGATGGCGTTGCGTCGCGCCGGGGAGGAGCGCCTGCGCATCGCCCGGGATCTGCACGACTCGCTGACCCACAGCATCTCCGTGATCAAGGTGCAGGCCGGTATCGCCGTGCACCTGGCCCGCAAGCACGGTGAGGAACCGTCCGCCGTGCTGCTGGCGATCCAGGAGGCGAGCGCCGCCGCGATGCGCGAGCTGCGGGCGACCCTGGCCGTCCTGCGCTCACCCTCCGACGAGGACCGCGTCGGGCTGGCCCGGGTGGGCGAGCTCGCCGAGCGGACCCGGGCGGCCGGCGTACCGGTGAACGTGACCGTCACCGGCCAGCCCCGGGACCTGCCCGTCGAGGTCGACCAGGCCGGCTACCGCGTGGTCCAGGAGGCCCTGACCAACGTGGCGCGCCACGCCGGCCCCGCCACCGCGCGGATCCATGTCGAATACGCCCCGGCGCAGCTGACCGTCTCGGTGACCGACGACGGCCAGGCGTCGTCGGTCCGGCCGGTGACACCGGGTGTGGGCCTGCGCGGCATGCGGGAACGGGTCACCGGACTGGGCGGCATGCTGCACGCCGCCGCCCGCGACGGCGGCGGCTTCGCGGTGCGCGCCACGTTCCCGCTGGACGGTCCGGCATGACCGAGCGCTTGCGCGAGGTCTCAGCAGCTCAGTCCGCCACGGATCGTGGCGGCTCCGACCGAAGGGAGGAGCCGGCATGATCCGTGTGCTCATCGCCGACGACCAGGCGCTGATGCGGGCCGGGTTCCGGGCCCTGCTCGACGCCGAGGACGACCTCGAGGTCGTCGGCGAGGCCGCCGACGGCGCGTCGGCCGTCCAGCTGACGCGACGCCTGCGGCCGGACGTCGTGCTGATGGACGTCCAGATGCCGGGGCTCGACGGGATCGAAGCCACCCGCCGCATCGCCGCCGATCCCGATCTGGCCGCGGTCCGCGTCCTCATCCTCACCAACTACGGGCTCGACTCCTACGTCTTCGCCACACTCCGCGCGGGCGCCAGCGGGTTCCTCCTCAAGGACGCCGACCCCGCCGACCTGCTGCAGGCCGTCGCCGTGGTGGCGCGCGGCGACGCGCTGCTCGCCCCGGCGGTCACACGGACGCTCATCAGTGAGTTCGTCGCCGCCCCGCCACCGGCCGACCCGGCGGCCGGGCGCGACGTGCTGACCGCCCGCGAACAGGAGATCGTCGACCTCGTCGCGCGAGGGCTGAGCAACGACGAGATCGCCGAGCGCATGGTGATCAGTCCGTTGACCGCCAAGACCCACGTCAACCGGGCGATGACCAAGCTGCACTGCCGCGACCGCGCCCAGCTGGTCGTGTGGGCGTACGAGTCGGGGCTCGTCGCGCCGCGTCGCCGGTGACGGCACGTCCGCGTCGCTCAGAGTTCGTACGCCCTGTCGTGGCGCGGCTCGTACAGGCCCAGCTCCCCGCCGCCGGGGAGGCGGAGCACCGTCCGCAGGCCCCAGCCCTCGTCGCTGACCGCCTGGGTGAACTCGACGCCCCTGGCGGTCAGCTCGGCGACGGTCGCGGCCACGTCGTCACACATCAGGAACAGCTCGTGGGACGCGGAACCGGCGGGATGGACGGCGACCTCGGCCGGCGGCAGCTTGAAGATCAGCCATCCACGGCCGGCGTCGACGTGGGGGTAGCCCAGCACATCCCGGAAGAAGGCCCGGTCGGCCTCGGCGTCCTCGCTGTAGATCACCACGTGTGTGCCATTGATCACCCTGCGACGATACCCGCGCCCTACGACCACGCGGCGGTGATCCGCGCGGGAGACTCCGACGACCGGCCGGAGGTACGCCGCCGGCCGGGTCCGCCGGGCCTCCCTCGATCAGACGTCGTGGGATGTCACCATCGCCGGTCAGCCTGGCGGAGCATCGCGTCCAGTTCGGGGTCGGGCATGAGGTGCCGGACCTCCTGCGCGCACCGGCACGCGACGGCGATCTTGGCAGCCCACGCCAGCGCCTCCTCCGGTGAGGCCACGTCGACGACCACGAACCCGCCGATGACCTCCTTGGTCTCCGGGTAAGGGCCGTCGGTGACCGTCCCGTCCGTGGCCACGACGCTCGCCCTCTGCCTCTGCAGTCCGGTGCCGAACACCCACACGCCGGCGTTCACGGCCTCCTGGACCACCGCGTGCGCGGCCTTGCCCACGTCGGGTAGCTCCTCGTCGGGGATGTGGTCCATCGCGCCGTCGTTGAACGAGATCAAGTACCGCGTCATCCCATGACTCCCTTGTCGCGACGGCCTCCTCCGGCCGCCTGTCACCTGTTCTACGAACGACTCGCCCCGGATCCGACGCCAGGGCAGAAGATTTCTCCACGGGACCTCGATCGTCGAGGTGCGTCAGTCGGTGCGAACGCCGGTCAGGATCTGCATGGCGTGGCGTTCCCGGTCCGCGAGTTCGGTGAGGATTGCCGAGGCGCGGGCCAGATGGTCCGGGTCGTTGGTTTCTCCGGCGGCCGCGATGCGGTCGGAGACCTCGGTCCACAGTGGGGCGATCTCGGCGTAGAGCTCGTGACCGAGGCGGAGATTGTCGTCGTCGACGATCGTGGCGCATTCGGCGAGGAAGTCGCGGTACATGTTGCGGAACAGGGCCCCGCCGGTCCCGCCGCGTTCCATCAGCGCCGCGACCAGCGGGAGGTCGCGGGACGGGTCGCTGGAGCGGTCGAGCCACCGCGCCACCTGTCGGGCCGCTCCGCCGATGCCGCGGTGGCCGAGGTTGGCGATGGGTGGGTGGAGGAACGTGTGTGCGTTGCCGCGGATGGCCCGCCGGACGGCGTCGCCCAGATCGGGCCGGCCGGTGGGGCCGGCGATGGTGTAGGAGAGGTTGCGGGCGGTCATCGGTCCACGTTCGCTGCGGGCCCGCGCCAAGCTCGTCAGCGTGGTCGTCACAGCGCCGCCCTGCTGGGCGGTGTCGACCAGATAGGCCTGGCTGTCGTCGTAGCCGTACATCGCGACGAAGTGGCCCCCGAAGCGGACCCTCGTGGTGAAGTAGTCCAGGTGGTAGCAGTCGAGCTGCAGGCCGACCGGGCGTCCGGCGTCGAGGGCGGCGGTGACGTTCTGCCAGGCTCGGCGGGGTGAGGCGGTCTCCTGGATGTGCAGCGTCAGGCCCAGCCGGTCGGCCACGGTCCGAGTGATCATGCTCGGCTTGGTGCGGCCCCCGAGGAACGGAAAGTCCATGCTCTTCGCATCCCAGTAGACGAAGCCCAGACCTTCGCCGAGGCCGAACAGCATGGGCTCGGACAGTTCGACGCCCCGGTGGTGCAGCAGGGCCCCGAGCGCGGTGGTCTCGCAGTGCCGACCGGCGGGGAACGCCACGTCCTCGATGATCATTCGGTCTCCTCGTCTGCTGGTCCGGACGGGCCGGACGGGGGCCGGACCGGCCAGGCGATCTCCGTGCGGAGCGCCGCCGTGGGCACGCCGGGCGCCGGCGGGACGAGGTAGCGCTCCTCGGCCGGGCCCGCCAGCACCCGGTCCTGCTCAGCGATCCACCGCCCCAGCGATCGGTAGGCGGCCTCGATGTCGTCGTAGCCGCCCTCGTGGACGGTCGCGGCGAGCAGGCGACCCGGCAACTCCCCGGGTGCGATCGCCGCGGTCGGCCGGGGCGGGCGCGCCACCGGTGCGAACACCTCCACCTCCAGCTCCGGCGCGTCGAGGTCGTCGCTGAGGTAGCGCGTCCCGCTCGGTCCCGTCGGGGCGATCCCCTGCTCGGCGAGGCCGGCGAACAACCGCGCGAACCCGGGCGCCAGCGCCTCGGCCAGCCCGCTCAGCGGGGCACGCACCAGCGTGCGGGCGATGGGCTGGGCGTCGCGCCACCGTTCGTACACGTGCAGCCAGCCCGGCACGCGCCCCGGCTCGGCCAGCACGGCCCCCAACCGCCCGGCGATCTCGTCGAGCCGGGCCGCCCGCGCGGCCACGCGTTCCCGGTGCCGCGCGATGACGCCGCGTGCCTGCTCCGGGGTATCGGCCGACAGGATCTCCGCGATCTCGGGCAACGGCACCTCCAACTCCCGCAGCCGCCGGACCAGCCCCGCGCGGGCGAACTGGTCGACGCCGTACCGGCGGTAGCCGGTATCCGGATCGACCCACGCCGGGACGAGCAGACCCAGCCGGTCGTAGTTACGCAGCACTCGAACGGACAACCGGGTCGCCCGCGCGAACACCCCGATCGGCATCAACCCCGTCACCGGCGCCTCCCACAGCCTCGACCCTCCCTCTGGGAGAGGGTCAACCCCCCCGGCCCGGCCCCTGCCGCACCGACCAGGAACAGAATCATCACCGGACGCACCCCGGCCAGCGACGTCTGATCACACCGCTGGACACCTGGCTCCCTCCAAGGCTCCGGGGGTCATCGATGATCGACTTGTGCTCGGCTGATGACGGCCGGCGCCAGGGTGGGCTCACCTTCCGGGGTGACCGGGAGGCGATGCGACCCGAGGAGGCACGTCATGGAGAAGGCCAAGGTCGAGCAGAACGGCAAGAAGAAGCTCGCGCTCAAGGTCCGCAAGCTGGAGCGGCTGGAGACGACGGTCATCCGCGAGGGCCAGAGCGCCTGAGCAGCGATCGGCACTTCGGTCGCTGCAGGACATCGGGGGCGGCGACCGAAGTGCCGATCCGTCGGGCTCCATCCGGAACGCCGGCCGACCCGGCCGCCACATCCCACCTGCCCCAATAGCATTGTGAGGTCGCGGATGCGCATGCTCCGGCCGCGCGTCAAGAGTGTCCACGAGCCGTACACCCTGCCGGGAAACCGACTGCTCGTCGGCCTGATGCAGTACGGCGTCGCCGCCGAGATCCAGGACGACGAGGACTGCACGATAGCCCGGATCCTGACGTTGCTGGACGGCACCCGGGACCTGGCCCAGCTCTGTGCGGACCTCGCCGTCACCCACCCGGACCTCGACGAGGACAGCGTTCGCGAAGTGGTGGACCAGCTGATCGAGCAGGGGTTCATCGAGGACGCCGCCGCGCCGCTGCCCGACGGATTCACGCCCGACGCCGCCGTACGGTACGACCGCGCGCGGCACTTCTATTCCTGGATCGACACCACCCCGCGCCGGTCGCCCTTTGAGGTTCAGGCTCGGATCGGGCGGGCCCGGGTCGGCCTGCTCGGCCTCGGCGGCACCGGTACGGCGGTGGCCGCCGGCCTGGTCGCCAGTGGCGTCGGCAGCCTGCACTGCATCGACTTCGACGTCGTCGACGAGCCGAACCTGACCCGCCAGCTGCTCTACACCGAGCGGGACATCGGCCAGCCGAAGGTGAAGGTCGCGGTGGAGCGGCTGCGGGCGATGAACTCCCGCGTGGAGGTGACCGGCGAGGAGCGCCAGGTGCACTCCGCCGAGGAGCTCGTGCCGCTGATGGCCGACTGCGACGTTTTCGTGCTCTGCGCCGACAAGCCCGAGCGCCTCATCCAGAACTGGACGAACGAGGCGGCCCTGCGTACCCGCACACCCTGGTTCATGGCTCTCTACACCGGCCCGATGACCGTCGTCGGCTCGTTCCTGCCGTACCGGACCGGCTGCTACACCTGCCTGGGCCGGCGACCGGACAAACACGAGATGCAGACCGACGGCAGGCCCTTGACCGGTCTGCCGCGACCCAACGCGGTCATCGCGGCCAGCGCCAACGTGGCCGGTCACCTCTGCGCGCTGGAGGTTCTCTACCACCTGGCCGGCCTGCCCCAGCAGGTCGCCGGCCGGGTCTTCCATCAGAGCATCGCGCGCTGGGATCACCAGTACTTCATCGACGTCCCGCACGACCCCGACTGCCCCTCCTGCGGTGCCCGTGCCGAGGGCCGGAGCTGAGGACGAGGAGGTGGCCGTGACCGACATGGCGGAGACGTTGCCGGCGGCTGACAGCCACGTCCGGTTCCACCCGCTTCGGGTCCGGCCGTCCGACGACGACCCCGACACGGTGGTGGTGGGTCGGCCGGACGTCGGCGAGTTCGTGGAGTTGCCGGCGATCGGCGTTCGGGCGGTCGAGCTGCTCGACGCCGGGATGTCGATCGGCGCGGCCGAGCACCGGCTCGCCGCCGAGCACGACATCGAGGTCGACCTCGTGGACCTGGTGGTGGCGCTGCGGGAGGCGGGCATGGTCGCCGAGGTCGACGGCCGGCCGGTCGTCGATCCGCACCGCCCGCTCCGGCCGCATCTGTCCCGCCTGCGGGCCCGGCACGTGAGCTGGCTCTTCAGCCCCGTGGCGAAGCTGGGCTACCTGGCGCTCGTCGCGGCGACCCTGGTCGCCGTGGTGCGGCGTCCCGAGTTGCTGCCGTCCTACCGCGACTTCTTCTGGACCGACTACGTCGGCCTCGCCGTGCTGATCAACACCGCGCTCTTCTCGGTCACGGCGATCCTCCACGAGTTGTGCCACCTGGTCGCGGCCCGCTCACTGGGCGCGCCGGCCCGGATCCGGTTCGGGACCCGGCTGCACCACCTGGTGCTGGAGACCGATGTGACGGCGATCTGGTCCGTGCCGCGCCGGCACCGGTACCGGGTCTACCTCAGCGGTCTGCTGTGTGACTTCGCCGTCGTGTGCGGCGCGCTGCTGGTGATCGGGTACGCCGCGCCGCATCCGCTGGTCGAGCGGTTGCTGGCCGCCGTCGTGCTGGTGATCGTCATGTCGATGGCGGCGCAACTGCACGTCTACATGCGGACCGACCTCTACTTCGTCCTGCTGGACCTGCTGCGGTGCCGCAACCTGTTCCACGACGGTCTCGCGTACGCCCGGCACCTGCTGCGCCGGTGCGGCCACGCGGCGTTGCCCCATCGGGTGGCGGCGGCCGGGGCGGATCCGAGCGCGGACCTGCCGCCGCACGAACGCCACGCGGTGCGGATCTACTCGGCGGCGGTCGTGCTCGGCAGCACGGTCGCGCTGGCCAGCTTCGTCGGATTCGGGATCCCGATCATCCTGCACGGGGCGGTCCAGGCCGGCTCGGCGGTGGTCGCCGGTGCGACCGGTGGAAGCCTGCTCGCGGCCCTGGACGGAGCGCTCGTCCTGGCGGTCGAGGGCACGTTGCAGGCGATCTTCCTCGGCACGCTCTACCGCCGGCACATCCGGCGCCGCCGGCCGCCGTCCACGGCCCGCGACGTGCCGCGGGCGGAGCCGATGCCCGCCGGCTGACCCGCCCGGCCGGCTGGCCGGTTCGCCACTCCCCCCGGACACCAACGTTGCCGATTGCCCGCCCTCGCCTACTGTCGAGCCTGACACGGCGACCGCGATCCGCCGATCGCGGTCGCCCTGATCGGCGCTTCGGAGGGCGAACAGGTGCCAGCGGTGACGTTCCGGCTGCTCGGTCCGGTGGAGGTGCGCGTCGACGACCGGCCGGTACGCGTGGGCGGCCCGCGCAGTCAGGCCATGCTGGCCGCGTTGCTGTTGGAAGCCAACCGCCTGGTGCCGGTCTCCCGGCTCGTGGACGCCGCCTGGGGCGACCATCCTCCGGGGAGCGCCGAGGTGCAGGTCCGCAACCGGGTGGCCGCCGCACGGCGGGCGATGCGTGCGGCCGGACTCGCCGCCGACGTCATCGGCACCCAGGGCTCCGGATACCTGCTGACGGTCGCCGACGGTCAGCTCGATCTGGACGTCTTCGAGGCCCGGGTCCGCCAGTCCGACCGGCACGTCGACCAGGGCGGGCCGGAGGCGGCCGTGGCCAGCCTCCGGGAAGCGCTGGCGCTGTGGCACGGCCCGGCGCTCGACGGACTGCGTACGCCGGCGCTGACCGCCGCCGCCCAACGTCTCGACGAGCGCCGGATGACCGTCGTCGAGCGGTGCCTCGATCTCGAACTGAGCCTCGGCCGGTACGACGAGGTGATCGGCCGGCTGCTGGAACTCGTCGAGGCGTACCCGTGGCGCGAGCCGCTGGTCGGGCGGCTCATGCGGGCGCTGTACCTGACCAACCGGCCGGGCGAGGCGCTGGACCGCTTCGACCAGCTTCGCCGCCGGCTGGCCGAGGAACTCGGCGTCGACCCGACGCCGGAGCTGGTACGGCTGCGGGACCGGATCCTGCGCAACGATCCCCGCCTCCAGGTCGTGCCCGAGCCCACGCTCACAGAGCCCCGGCGGGAGAATCTTCGCGGTGTTTCGTCGCCAAGGCGGGCCACGACCGCGACGACGGGGCGACGTTCTGCGACGCCCCCTGGGGTCCTGTGGTTCGGGTTGCTCGGTCCGCTGCGCGTGGAGTGGGACGGCTCCGCGCTTCCGGCCCTGCCACCCCGATCCCGCACCGTGCTCGCCTGCCTGCTGGTGCGGGCCGGCGAGCCCGTTGATCTCGACACCCTGGCGGAGGAAATCTGGGGAATGGACCCGCCTCCCGCGGCCCACGACGAACTGCGCGAACGCGTCGACGCCATCCGGCACCACCTCGGCCCGGCCGGTCGAGACCTGCTGGTGCCCGCCCGGAGTGGCTACATCCTGCATCTGGCGCCGGACCAGCTCGACGCCCTGACCTTCCGACAGCTGACCGGCGCCGCCCGGGCCGCTCGGACCGCCAACGACCAGGACCGGGCGTTGTCCCTTCTGGGCCGGGCGTTCGCCCTGCGCCGCGGCGTGACGCTCGCCGACGTGCGAACCGGACCGCTGCTCAGCTGGTACACGGCGCAACTCGACGCAGAGTTCACGTACGCGGTGGAGGAGCAGGCCGCCCTGCTGTTGCGGATGGATCGGGCGGGCGACGCGGTGCCGCTCCTGCGCCGACACGTCGCTGCCAATCCGACCCGCGAACGGGCCCACGCCCTGTTGATGAACGGGCTCAGCCAGGCCGGCGATCCGGCCGGCGCGCTGGAGGCGTACGAACGTGCCCGGCTGGCCCTGCATCAGCAGCTCGGCATCGCACCGGGGCCGGATCTGCGGCAGGCGCACCGCGCCGTGCTGACGCAGGACCGGACGCTCTGGACACCGAGCGATCCGGTCACCGGTCCGGTGCCGTCGGCCGAACCGGTCCCGGTCCGACCACGACAGTTGCCGCCCGCACCCGCCGTTCTGGTCGGCCGGGTTCGGGAGCGTACCGCCCTGCGGCTCGCCGCCGGGGCGTCCCGTACCCGGGCGCGTCCCGCCGTGCTCGCCCTCAACGGTCCCGCGGGCTCCGGGAAGTCGACCCTGGCGGTGTGGCTGGCGCACACGTTCGCCGACCGGTTCCCGGACGGTCAGCTCTACCTGGACCTGCACGGTTCCACCCCGGCGCTCACCCCGCTCACTCCGCTCGCGGCGCTGACCCGCATGCTGACCGGCCTGGGCTTGCCTGCCTCCGCGATCAGTGGGGACCAGGCGGAAGCGGTCGCCCAGTTCCGATCTCTGTCGGCCAGCCGCAAGGTGCTGATCCTGCTCGACAACGCCATCGACGCGAACCAGGTCGCCCCGCTGTTGCCCGCGTCGGCGGACTGCCTGGTGCTGGTGACCAGCCGGATGATGCTCAACTCGCTGGACGGTGCGGCGCACGTGCCGGTCGGCCCGCTGTCACCCGCGGAGTCCGTGCGGATGCTCGCCGAGCTGATCGGTGCGGAACGGGTGGCGGCAGAGCTGGAGCAGGCCGCCCGGCTTGGCCGGCTGTGCGAGCACCTCCCGTTACCGCTGCGGGTGGTCGGTGCCCGCTTGGCCGCTCACCCGACGCTGCCGCTCCGCCGGCTGGCGGATCGGCTGACCGACGAGCGGGACCGGTTGGACCTGCTGGAACTTCCGCAGTTCAGCGTCCGGGCCTGCCTGCGTTCCGGGTACCAGCAACTGCAGGAGTCCGGGACCCTGGTGGACCGGCAGGCGGCTCAGGCGTTCCGCCTGCTGGCGGAGCTGGCGGTGCAGCCGGTCGACGCCGCCGCGGTGTCCGCGGTGTTGGACGTACCTCTGGCTCGGGCCGACGCCGTCCTGGAGCGCCTGGTCGAACTGCAGCTGCTGGAGCAGCTCGAGTCCGACCGGTACCGGCTTCACGACCTGCTCCGCCTCACCGGTCAGGAACTGGTCGGCGGCGACGAAGCCGACCACGAGACGCGCGCCGCCGCGGAGCGCGTCATCGCCTACTACGTGGCGACCGCCTGGGCGGCGGCCAACATGGTCCGGCCGGGACCGCTCGACCGCGGTCCGGCCGAGTCGCCGCACGCCATGACCTTCGTCAACCCGACGGCTGCCGACCGGTGGCTGGAGCGCGAACTCCCCACGCTGCTGGCTGTCGCTCGCCGTCATCCCGGCGAGGCCGCACCGGGTCTGTTGCGGGCGATCGGCCACTACCTGACGCCCCGGTCACGTTGGACCGAACTCGGCGAGCTCGCAGCGCTTGCCCGGAACGCGGCCGCCAGCGATCCATGGGGTGAGTCGCTGGCGCTGACCGCACTGGGGCTGGCCAGGCACCGACTCGGCGACCCGGAGGAAGCGCTGGCGCATCTCCGGACCGCGCTGGCGATACGGAAGCGGGTCGGCGATCCGCTGCAGGCCACTACGCTGCAGCTCATCGGTCTGATCTTCTACGAGATCGACCAGCCCGCCGATGCCGTCTCGTGTTTCGTCCAGGCGTACCGGCTGCATCGGGACACGGGAAACGACTTCAATCTGGCAATCAGCCTGCACAACCTCGGCGAGGCGTACGACATCCTGGGTCGCCCGGCGGCCGCGGAACGCTTTTCCCGCCGCGCGCTGGAGGTCCGGCAAGCGCTGGGCGACCGTTTTCTGGCGATGTCGCGCGTGTCAGTCGGCCGAGCCCTGGTCCGGCAGGGCCGGGCCGAGGAAGCTCGCTGGTGGCTGGACCGCGGAATCGCCGAGGCCCGCGAGGTGGGATACGGCGAGGCGGAATGGCACGGCCTGATCGTCCGATCCGAACTCGCACTGCGCCGCAAAGAGGCCGAGGTCGCCCTTGCCGACCTGCACCGCGCTGGTCATCTCGCCGAAGGTCTGGGCCGCCCCTTCCTGTACGGCATCGTGCTGCGGCAGTCCGCCCGAGTGCACCGATTGACCGGAGACGTCGGCCTCGCCGAGTCGAGTTGGTCCGCCGCGCGGGAGATCCTGGACAACTGCGTGACGGGCCGCGACCCCGGGATCGAAAGGTTCCTGGCCGATACCGATCCCGACCGCTGGACGTCGCGTCCCGCTGACCCTCGTCGCCCGGGCCGCGTCGCCTAGAACGCTCTGCAAGCTGGTGCGGGCAGCTGGACCGACTCCAGCCACTGCGGACGCCGCGGCCGGGGTGTGAACAAGTTGGTGGCTCAACGGCTGACGGCCGGGCCACCGGATCGGGTTTTTCTCGAGCTGACCAGGCGTTTGGGTCAGGCCAGCCGGAGGACCGTTGCCTGAGCGGGAATGCGCCAGAGTGGAAATTATCGCGCTCAACTAACGGGGCAGCGCGAATCAAGACCTGGGAGAACACCACTCAATGAGCACCCCCTACGACCCTGCGCAGAACCAGCCGCCGGCCGGCCAGCAGCCGAAGCCGCCCACGGCTCCGATCCCGCAGGTGCCCGCCGGGCAGTTCCCGCCGCCCGCGCCCGGGCAGTTCCCTCAGCAGCCTGGCCAGTTCCCGCCGCCGCCCGGCGCGCCAGCGCCCGCCGCCCGCAAGCGGCCCTGGCTGATCCCCACCCTCATCGGCGTCGGCGCCTTCATCGTGCTGTGCTGCGGCGGCTCGATGGTGATCGGCCTGGTCAGCGGCGACGACAAGAAGACCGGTGTGTCCGCCAGCAGCGACATCCCCGCTGCCGGCTCCAGCACCTCCACCCCCGCGGCCGTCGCCCCGAGCACGTCGGCCCCTGCGCCGGCCAAGCCGGAGCCCGCGAAGACGACCGCGGCGCCGGCCCCGGCCAAACCGAAGACCTTCGGCGTCGGCGACAAGGTGCGGGGCGGTGACTTCGAGTTCACCGTCAACGGCGTCAGGTGCGGGATCTCCCAGGTGGGCAGCCAGTTCCTGAACACCAAGGCGCAGGGCACCTTCTGCAAGGTCAACGTGACCGTCAAGAACGTCACGAAGAGCGCGCACACCTTCCACGCCGACGGCACCCTCACCGCCCAGGACGCCACCGGCCGGGAGTACGAGGCCGACGGCGAGGCCGGGATCTACGGCAACACCGACGGGCAGGGTTTCCTCGACGAGATCAACCCTGGCAACTCGGTGAAGGCGAACGTCTACTTCGACGTGCCGAAGGGCACGAAGCTGAAGACGATCACCTTCGACGCCGGCCTGTTCACCTTCGCCGAGGACGCCGTCGTCACCCTCTGACCGGCCGCCGGCGGACAAGCCTGACCTGGCGACGACAGCCGACAGCCCCGGAGATCCTCCGGGGCTGTCGCTGTCAGCCGGAGCCGGGACCCGAGCAGTCGCGTCGCCGAGCACCTTGCCCCGTGGCGCCCTGACTGAGGGCTGACTCCTTGACTTCAGGTCGACCTGAAGTCGGAGGGTGGCGTCCATGAGCGAAGACACAATGGATGCCACTGCCGGGCTGATCGGACGACTCGACGCCGCGGAGACCGAGGCGGGCCTGGTTCGGCTACGACACCGCAGCTACGAGCTGCTGGACCTGGCCCCCGGCGCTTCCGTCGTCGACGTGGGCTGCGGGACAGGACGCGCGGTGGTCGAACTCCACCAGCGCGGCGTCGCCGCGATCGGTGTCGACCCGGACGAGCTGATGATCGCCACGGCGCGGCGCCGCTGGCCGGGCATCGAGTTCCGGATGGGCACCGCCGAGTCTCTCCCGCTCCCCGACCAGGCGGTGGCGGGCTACCGGGCGGACAAGGTCCTGCACGTGCTGCCGGACCCCGCTTCGGCGCTGACGGAGGCACAGCGTGTGCTGACCCCAGGTGGGCGGATCGTGCTGATCGGACAGGACTGGGACGCGCTGATGATCGACTCGTCCCACCCCGACCTCACCAGAGCGATCCTGCGCAGCCAGGCCGACTCCCTCCCGAGCCCCCAGGCGGCCCGGGCGTACCGGAACCTGCTCCTGGACGCCGGATTCCAGGACGTCGCCGTCGAAGCGCACACCGGCATCTTCACCGAACCCGGATTCCTGCCGATGGTCGAGGCCTTCGCCGCCAAGGCGGTCAGCGCGGGCAGCGTCACCGCGGAGCAGAGTGCTGACTGGGTGCGGGACCAGCAGTCCCGGGCGAGCATCGGACGACTGTTCGTGGCCATACCGATGCTCGTCGCCTCAGCCCGCCGCCCCTGATCCCCTCGAATCGACGTACCCCTGTTTGTCGCGGCTGGGTGGTTGCCACGTCGGGGAGGTCAGCGGTCCGATGGGTGACGCGGCCGGCTCCGACGGATCCGGATCGTTGGCCGGCCGTCGCGACAAGGCCTGCACGTCACACGTGAGGTGTGGCCCGCGGCCCGATTCGCGCCCGCACCATGGCCTGGTAATGCGGGCACGTGGTGAAGTCCTCGTGCTCGCACTCCAGTCCCCCCTCGATGAACCGCAGCGACTCCTGCAGCGCGTCGATGCGTGCGACGAGGTCCGCGCGGTGACGGAGCAGCATCTCGCGCCGCCGCCCCGGCACGGCGGAGGTCACCAGCTCACGGATCTGCTCCAGCGACAGTCCCGCCTCCTTCGCGCGAAGGATCGTCGCGACCCGGTACAGGTCGGCGGAGCCGTAACGGCGGCGCCCAGCCACCACCCGAGCCGGCGTCAGCAGCCCCACCGACTCCCAGTGCCGCAACACGTGGGTGGCCAGCCCGAACCTGCCGGCAATCTCACCGATCGTCATCGTCGCCTCGTCGCCTGACCGCATACCGACCGACACTAGGCCCCATCCGGGGTTGGACACCTGGCTCGTCCACAGCTTCGGGCCGCTACAGCGGCGTCACACCATCGCCGTCCTCGCCTGAGCGAGAACCAGATCATCGCCATCGTCGAGGAGCTCGGCGACCTGTGAACGCTCTGCGGGACGCCGAGCCGGAACACAAGCGGGAGGTCGACCGCAGCCCCGGGCTGAACCTGACCTACGCCCCGGAAACATAAACGGTGCGGGCAAGTATCGACCTTGCCACGCACCGTTGGAATTCGGTTGGTGTCCGAGGGGGGACTTGAACCCCCACGCCCTATACGGGCACTAGCACCTCAAGCTAGCGCGTCTGCCATTCCGCCACCCGGACCTGCTCGTCCAGCCTACCCTGTCGGCCGAAGTGATCTGCTCACCGCTTCGGCCGGCCCGGCGGGCCGCACGGGGCATTACTGTACACGCCCCTGGTGGATCATGCACATCGCCGTCACGCGTCCGGGTTTCCCCAGGTCAACGCCGCAGCATGGCGGCCGGCGCCGGTGGCCGATACCGGATCCCGGGGGCCGGGTAGCGAGGAACCGGCGATTCCGGGCAGCATTGCTCACGTGTCCCACCCCTCCCCCCTGACCGCCGCTCAGCACCAGTCCCTCGCGCTGCGCTCCGCGGGTGACCTGGCGACCGCCCGCCGTCTGCTCGCCGACGCGCTCGCGGCGGCCCGACCGGCCTACGGGGAGGACCACCCGGACGTCCTGGCCACCGGTCACCTGCTGGCCCGGCTGCACCGCGAGGCCGACGACCCGGCCGCCGCCCGCCGGGTCCTCGAAGAGGCCTACGCGGCCGGCGAGCGTCGCTGCGGCGACGGGGACCCGCTGATGCTCGCGCTCAGCTTCGACCTCGCCGGGGTGGCGGAGGAACTCGGCAACCGGCACGAGGCCCGCCGCAACTACGCCCGCGTGGCCACCGCCGGCCCCGCCGTGCTCGGTCCGGACCACCCCGCGGTACGCGCAGCCCGCCAGTACCTCGGCGGCTCCGCCGCCG
>NZ_JBSSLX010000014.1:0-52955 GCF_053890995.1 Micromonospora sp. I033
CAGGGTGAGCCGGCGCTCCATCCGCTCCAGGCGCTGGAGCAGGCCACCGGCCGAGTCGTCCACGCCGGGCAGCAGCATCCGCGCGCAGATCAGCTCCAGCAGCAGCCGGGGCGCCGTGGTGCCACGCATCTCCACCAGGCCGTTGTGCACGATGTCGGCGCAGCGGGACAGGGTGCCCGGGCCGAGCCGCTGGGCCTGGGCGGCCATCCGCTCGATCTGGTCGTCCGGGCCGTCGATCAGGCCCCTGGCGGCGGCGTCCGGCACCTGCTGCATGACGATCAGGTCGCGCAGCCGCTCCAACAGGTCGGACGCGAACCGGCGCAGGTCGTGGCCGGCCTCGGCGACCCGGTCGACGGTGGCGTACGCGGCGGCGCCGTCCCCGGCGGCCAGCGCGTCGCACATCTCGTCGATCAGCGCGGAGTCGGTGACGCCGAGCAGCGCGGCGGCCCGGGCGTAGCTGACCCCCTCCGGCCCGGCGCCGGCGATGAGCTGGTCGAGCACGGAGAGGCTGTCCCGCATGCTGCCGCCGCCGGCGCGGACCACCAGCGGGAAGACCGCCGGCTCGACGGTGACCCCCTCCGCCTCGCAGAGCTGCTCCAGATAGGGACGGACAACCTTCGGCGGGAACAGCCGGAACGGGTAGTGGTGGGTCCGCGACTTGATCGTGCCGAGCACCTTCTCGGGCTCGGTGGTGGCGAAGATGAACTTGACGTACTCCGGGGGCTCCTCGACCAGCTTGAGCAGGGCGTTGAAGCCGGCCGACGAGACCATGTGCGCCTCGTCGATGATATAGATCTTGAAGCGGCTGCGGGCCGGCGCGAAGAACGCCTTCTCCCGCAGCTCACGGGCGTCGTCGACGCCACCGTGGCTGGCCGCGTCGATCTCGATCACGTCGATCGAGCCGGCTCCGTCGGTCGCCAGCGAACGGCAGGACTCGCACTGCCCGCACGGCTCCGGGGTGGGGCCCTGCTCGCAGTTGAGGGAGCGGGCCAGGATCCGGGCGCTCGAGGTCTTGCCGCAGCCCCGAGGGCCGGAGAAGAGGTACGCGTGGTTCAGCCGGCCGGTGCGCAACGCCTGCGACAACGGCTCGGTAACGTGCTCCTGACCGATGAACTCGGCGAACGTACGGGGCCGGTACTTGCGGTATAGGGCCAGTGCCACCCGTCCCGCCTCCTCTCGACCGAGCCATTCTGCGCCGGTCGGCCCCGGGTGACCACCCACCACCCCGTGACCTGACCCGCAGGGACGTTACCGGCACCCGGAGACAGAAAGGCCCCCCGTGCACCCGTCAGAGCCCGCTTATCCTTGCTGCCTTCCGGCCCTGGGGAGGTTCACGAGATGCACGCCGCACGGGGGGTGCCGCCAAGCCTACCCGACCCGGGGTGGATCTTCAGGGGGTGGTGGGGTGGCCCGCCCGTCGGAGACCTGTATTCTGGCTCGCGGAGGATTCGCCTAGAGGCCTAGGGCGCACGCTTGGAAAGCGTGTTGGGTTAACACCCTCACGAGTTCGAATCTCGTATCCTCCGCTCTTCCGAGCAGGAAACGACAGGGCCGGCCCCCACGAGGACCGGCCCTGAGTCGTCTCTACGATCGCTCTCGTCTCAGTTGTCGTCTCACTTGCCGTGTTCCGGCTCATCTGGCTGCTCGTGACCGGCCTCTCCCGCCCTACGCGGGGGGTCCTGTTCCTTTCGGTACCGGCAACCACGAGGACATGCACGCCGGCGAACTGGAGAGACTCCGGCTTATTTGATCTTGTGGCAAGATCGCCGGATGCTGCGACTCACCGATTTCATCATCGACTGCCCGGACACGATGGCGCTGGCAGCCTTCTATTCAGAGGTGACGGGTCGCCCGGTCAAGGAGGGCAGCCACGAGAACTGGGCCGGTATCCGGTTCGGCGAGATCGAGCTGGCCTTCATCCGGGTGGAGGACTACCGCGCCCCGCAGTGGCCCGACAGCGAGCACCCCAAGCAGTTCCATCTCGACTTCGAAGTCGACGACATCGAGGCCGAACAGAGCCGTGTCCTGGCCCTCGGCGCGACCCTGCAGCAGGACTCCATCGGCCCCGACGGCTACGGCTGGCGCGTCTACACCGACCCCGTCGGCCACGCGTTCTGCCTCTGCCGCAACAAGGGTGTCACCTGGACCGACCAGGGCCCCGTCTGGACCAAGAGCGAGTAGCGCTGCCGTCCGCACTCATCCGGTCGACCATCGACCCGGCGGAGGCTCAGCGGTGAAGTCGTAGGTCACCTCCTGCCCTGTGAGCGCCCAGACGGGGCAGACGTCCCTCCTAGCCGATGAGCGGTCGACACGGTTCGGCTCCGGACGCCGCAAAGGCAGGGGTCGTGGCCCACCGGTCCGCGGCAAGCTCAGGGCCCGCGGACGCGGCGTCTGATCGCCGCCAGACTCCCCGCCCGACGCCGACCAGGCTTGTGGCATGAACGGAGTTCTGGACGGAAAAGTGGCATTGGTGACGGGCGGCAGCCGGGGTATCGGGGCGGCAGTGGCCCTGCGGCTGGCCCGGGAGGGCGCCGACGTGGCGCTGACCTACGAGCGGCGCGCCGACCGGGCGGCCGAGCTGGTGGAGCAGATCAAGGCGGTCGGACGGCGCGCCCTGGCGGTGCCGGCGGACAGCGCGGACCCGGCGGCGGCGCGCGCGGCGGTCGACCGGGTCGCCGGGGAGCTGGGCCGGCTGGACGTGCTGGTGAACAACGCCGCGGTGTTCCCCATGGGCCCGGTGACGGAGCTGGGTCGGGACGAGGTCGAGCGGACCATCGCGGTCAACGTCCGGGCGCCGTTCGTGTTCGCCCAGGCGGCGGTCCGGCACCTCACCGAGGGCGGCCGGATCGTGAACATCGGCAGCAACGTGGGCGAGCGCGCCGTCTTCCCCGGCCTCGCCCTCTACTCGATGAGCAAGACGGCCCTGCTCGGCCTGACCCGGGGCCTGGCCCGGGAGCTGGGCGGCCGGGGGATCACCGTGAACCTGGTCAACCCCGGGCCGACCGACACCGACGCGAACCCGGCGGACGGGCCGAACGCGGAGGCGATCCGGGGCTTCACCGCGCTGGGCCGCTACGCCGCGCCGGCCGAGATCGCCGCCGTCGTCGCCTTCCTGGCCGGCCCGGACGGCGGGTACGTGACCGGCGCGACGATCAACGCGGACGGCGGCTTCACCAGCTGACCGGCGCCGTGGCAGGGGGCCGGCTCCACCCCGGGCCGGCCCCTTCCCGGGTACGCCGTCAACCCCGCTCCGCCGTCCCGGCGGCCGGGGCGGCGGTCCGCGGGGTGGCCGGTGCCGGTGCGGCCTCCTCCCCGGTGAGCGGCGGCGTGGCCGGGGTCGGCGCGGCCTGGTGGTCGGTCGACGGCGCGGCCGGTGCGCCGGGACGCGGGCCGCCGCGCAGCACCCAGCCGGCGAGCAGCAGCGCGCCGGCCGCCGCGGCCCACAGGACGACCCGGTGGTCGACCAGCTCCAGCAGACCGGCGCCGGCCAGGACGGCAAGCGTGCCGGGACCGAAGGTCAGCGTGTTCACGGTCGCGGAGACCCGCCCGACCAGCGCGTTCGGCGTCTCCCGCTGCACCGCCGTCCACACGGTGATCAGCACCAGGGGCGCCCCGACGCCGACCGTCAGGGTGCCGGCGACGACCGGAACGAGGCCGGGCGCGGCCCGCAACGCCAGGCCGGCGGCCAGGAGCGCGACCGCCACCGCGGTCACCCGCCGGTCGCCGAGCCGGCGCAGCAGGGTCCCCGCAGCCAGGCCGCCGACCAGTGATCCGACACCCTGCACCGTGCCGAGCACGCCGTTGAACTCCGGCGGCCGGTGCAGGCCGGCGTCCACCACGGCGTACGCGAGGGCGCCGTTGATCCCGATCAGCAGCATGGCGGCCCCGGTGCCGGCGACAAGGTGCCGCAGGGCCGCGTGCCGGCGCAGGTGGCCCAGCCCCTCGGCGAGCTGGCGGGCCCACGGCTCGGGCGGGGGTGGCGGCGCCTCGCGTACCCGGATCAGGGCGAGCAGCAGGGCGGCGAGGGCGAAGGTGGCGGCGTCGAGCAGCACCACCGGGTGCCCGCCGTACGCGGCGAACAGGCCGGCGCCGGCCAGCGGGGCGACCAGCTTCATGCCCTCGTTGACCGTCATCCGCAGCCCGTTGAAGTCGCCGAGCAGCTCCCCGGGGACCACGGCCGGCACCAGCGCCGCCTCGGCCGAGTCGATCAGCACGAAGCTGACCCCGTACGCGATCATCACGGCGAAGATCAGCCCGACCCGGGTGGCCGAGTCGACCAGCAGCAGCACCGGCAGCAAGGCGGCCATGGCCAGGTGCAGGGCGGTCAGCAGCGGCCGGCGGCGGAACCGGTCGGCCAGCACCCCGATCAGCGGGGCGACCAGCGTGGGCCCCCAGGTGCCGAGGGTGACCAGCCCGGCCAGGCTGCTCGACCCGGTGAGGTCCTTCACCCAGATCCCGGCCACCAGGAGCATGGCCGCCGTGCCGAAGCCGGACACCAGCACGGCGGCCAGGTAGCGGCCGGCGTCGCGGTTGCCCAGCACCCTGGTCGTACCCCAGCTCATGGCACCTCCCCCGTGCGGTGCGATTCTGTCCACACCCGACCCCCAAGTCAATGCTTGGGGGTAAGCGCGACGAGAGGGTGCGGTTCAATGGCGGCCGTGAGCACCACCGACCCGCGCCTGCGCGCGCTGGCCCACCCGGTACGACTGCGCATGCTCTCGCTGCTGTGGAGCGCGCCGCTCTCCGCCGCCGCGCTCGCCCGGGAGCTGGCCATCTCGCACGCCCTCGCCAGCCAGCACCTGCGCAAGCTGGACGCCGCCGGCCTGGTGGAGCTGGCCGACGTGCGGGCGCGGCGCGGCGGCCGGGAACGCCGCTACCGGGCGGTACGCGGGCCCTGGCTCACCGAGCAGCAGGAGGGGCAGCCGCTGCTCGCCGAGGCGCTCGCCCGCAACCTGCTCGACCGGGTGGCCCACCGCGCCCCGGGAACGTCCGGGGTCAGCACCGACGCGGAGCTGTGGGTCTCCCCCGACGCCTGGGCGGCGGCGCGCCGGCGGCTGCACGCGATCATGACCGAGCTGCACGACGCCGCCCAACCGCCGCACGCGCCCGGTACGGTCCGGGTTGGCGCCACCCTCATGGCCTTCGAGATGACCGACCCGCCGCCGGCAGCCCAGGGCTGACCGCCGTCGTACACATGTTCCATCCACAGCCTGTGGACGCCGAGAGGATCGGATGAGTTACCAGCTCAGCGCGGTCGTGGCCGACGTCGAGCTGCTCCGCGAGCAGACCGCCGACCTGGATCACGCGGTGCTCGCCGCCCTCCGGCAGGACTTCGCGCTGCTGCCGGTCACCCCGCAGCTCGTCGAGGAGTTGACCGGCCGGCTGCCGGACTTCGCCAACGGGGAGCCCTCGGCGGACCAGCCGTTCCAGCTCGTCCTCTCGCCCGCCCCGGTCGACGGCAACGACAGGCCCGCCGAGCCGGCGTTGTCGCAGCTGCTGGCCCGCTGGTCCCGGCGGGGACCGGTGGCGTACCTGGAGGCGGAGTTCGCCGGCGGGCTGGGCCACCAGGCCGCGGCTGTCTGGCTGGGCGGCGAGCTGAGCTGGGGGCCCTGCTTCGACGACCGGCTGGACCGGCCGCGCGCCGAGTGGCCGATCAACGCGGCGCTGGCCCGGCTGGGCGCCGAGCCGGGGCCGTGGATCGACCCGTTCGCCGAGCTGGGCCTGCACCTGGAGCGGGACACGGCCGGCTGGCTGGCGCACGGGCGGCGCGGGCTCTCCGCGGACTACTGGGACGAGCTGGCCGAGGAGTGGGAACTGCGGCAATCCGACCAGCACCAGCAACCTCATCGCCCCGGTCCCGTTGGGGACTGGGGGATTGCATGAAACTGCGACAATTCGGATTCATCGCCGCACTGATGACAGCCGCCTCGATCGCCGGCAGCGGCGTCCGTCCACAGGGGCCGGACGTGCCGGCCCGGCCGGTCGGGGCCGCCGAGGTGGTCGGCCTCGACGGATTGGGCGACGTCGAGTTCGGTGCCACCGAGGAGGACCTGACCCGGCGTGGCGTGCTGCGCACCGACGAGGACGCGTGCGGGCCCACGCTGGCCGGCCACGGCTCGGTCAGCCCGATCTTCGTCGACGACCGGCTCGTCCTGCTCTGGCTCGACGACCCGATGAGCACCCCCGAGGGGATCACCGTCGGCACGCCGGTCGACGCGGTGCACGCCGCGTACCCGTCGGTGCTCGACCTCGACGCTCCGCAGGAGATGCAGCGGTTCGACGGGCTGCTCGCCCGCAACGGCGACCGGGCGTACCTCTTCCTGCACGACGGCACCACGGTCCGGAAGATCATCGCCGGGTACGCGGACTGGGCCCGCCGCCTCTTCGACGAGGGCTACGGCCCCTGCTGACCACGCCGGCCCCCTGCCTCCTTAACCGGAACTCATGGTTCTCTTAGCGACGCCGCTGGATCCGTCGCCATACCGTCGGCCGGTCACATCCACAAGGGACACGGGGCCCGGGAGGAATCCAGTGGTCAGACGCCATGCCGCACGACTCGTCGTCGCTCTCGCAGGAGTGATCGCTCTGCTCGCCGCCGGGCAGACCGCGGCCTTCGCCGCGCCGACGAACGACGACTACTCCGCCGCCATCGCGGTGGAGACCATCCCCTTCACCACCACCATCGACACCAGCGGCGCCACGACGGGACCGACCGACCCGCCCGTCTGCTCCAACAAGGGGTCGGTCTGGTTCACCGTCACGCCGGAACGGGACGGCCTCCTGCAGGCCGACACGATCGGCAGCGACTACGACACCGTGCTCTCCGCATGGACCGGCGAGCCGGGGGCGTTCACCCAGCGGGCCTGCAACGACGACTACCAGGGCCAGCAGTCGAGGGTCGCCTTCCCGGTCACCGCCGGGACCACCTACCACTTCATGGTCGGTGTCTGCTGCGGCAACGACGGGGTGGGCGGCGGGTCGCTCCGGTTCTCGGTCAGCTACGTCCCGCCGCCGCCGAACGACAACTTCGCCGACGCGATCGCCGTCACCGGGCTGCCCTACTCGAACACCCAGCCCTACGAGGCCGCCACCCGGGAGGCGGGCGAGCGGTCGGTCTGCGCCTCCTCGCAGCACACCACCTGGTACTCGTACACCCCGACGGCCACCGTGTCGGTCGTCGCCCGGACGAACCCGATGTACGCCGGCATCAACGTGTACGTCGGCTCCTCGCTCGGCGGCCTGTCCTACATCCGCTGCACCGGCCTCTACGACTACCGCTCGCTGACCTTCGTGGCGGAAGCCGGCCGGACGTACCTGTTCCAGGTGAGCGGGGACGGCAACGCCTCGCACGCCTTCCAGCTGGTGGAGGCCCCCGATCCCGTCGCCAACTTCTCCTACCACCGGAGCGATCCCAACTCGTTCGACATCGTCGCGTTCTCCCAGACCGCCTACGATCCGGCCGACGCGGGCATCGAGTTCTACACCTGGGACCTCGGCGACGGCACGACCTCGACGGAGGCGAACCCGGTCCACCGTTACCCCGCGGACGGTGACTACCCGGTCCGGTTGACGGTGGAAACGCCGGACGGGCGCCGCGACTCGATCAGCCGGGTCGTCGAGGTGCGTACCCATGACGTGGCGATCGTGCGGGTGAAGGTGCCGACGAGTGCCCGGGTGGGGCAGACCGTCCCGGTCGAGGTCCACGTCCAGAACACCCGGTACGAGGAGAACGTCCAGGTGGACCTCTACAAGAGCATCCCGGGGGACTACGCCCATCTCGGGGCGGTGAAACAGCTGGTCGCGGTCAGGGAGACGGGGAGGACCACCCGCTTCGCGTTCACCTACACCGTGACCGCCGACGACCTGGCCCTCGGGAAGCTCACCTTCCGGGCGGTCGCGGACCTGAGCCCGAACCGGGATGCGATCCCGGCGGACAACGAGCTGCTCTCCACACCGATCAAGATCATGTGAGTGCGGGACGCTCCCGAACCACGCAGCGCCCGGACGGTCCTCACGGACTGCCGGGCGCTGCGCCTTTTCCGAGGCGGTGGCGGCGGGATTTGAACCCGCGGCGGGCGTAAACCCTCACACGCTTTCGAGGTCTGCGACCACGCGTTCAGACTGGTCCGGCATGGCACATGAACAGCGGTTCCGCTGTCCGTTGGACTGCCATGGACGACCGCGTACGGCAGCGAATGAGACCGCAGTTGAGACCGACGCGCCCCCAAGGGGATCTCAATACGCCCACCTGTCGTATCCGGGTGGGAACTGGCCGCGGAGCAGGCTGATGAAGGTACGGCTGCATGCCAGCAGTCGGCCGGTTGGCAGGTCCGCATTGAAGGACTCCTGCTCGCCGCCGGCGTCGAAGGAGTTTGCGAGATCCTTCGGGATGGCGGGAGACCAGGCGCCCAGTCGCCCCAGGACCTGCTCCGAAAGGTCAAGCGCAAGCGCAACGCGATCGGGCTCCGCTCCGAGATGGTTATCCGGGCATGACGGTACGCATCCCATAAGCTCTGCCGTGGCCTGTGTCTCCCAGTCAGTCTGGGCGCCGGCGAGCCACGCGGGAGCCTCGGAGATCCCCTTGGTTTCCTGCGCCAGGAGGTACAGCCACACTTCTGCCTGATAATCGCGGACCCAGAAACCCGTTCCGCGGTAATCCATGTTCGAGCTGCCCACCCCGACAGTAGATCATCCAGTAGCGAGGTGAGCCCTGGGACTCGAACGCTTTGGCTGCTTGCTTGGCTGCTCTCCTGGTGCCGGTCATGCGGTTTGATGCGACGGCGCCGGCGGGAACACAACGCTCACGATCCGCTGCTTGCTCGACCCGGGTAGCCGAGTTCGTCCTCAAGTGTCTCGCGGATCCTGCGGAGCGTGCTGTCGTCAGCTTGTGCAAGCAGAGAAACCACCACACCGAGCTCGACCGCGCGACTAGCGGATGGCCGGTCATGGGCCCGCCGCTTCGGTTGGTCCGGGTCTACCTGCCTATCCACCTCGTCCGGAGGGCCGCCGACTGCGATGCGCCGCGCCTCGCGGATCCGGTGGTCCCGGACTACCTGCCAATCCACCTCGTCCAGACCGCCGAGTGCGATGCGCCGCGCCTCGCGGATCCGGCTTATGAACTGGACGAGGACCGGATCATCATTCATCGGGTCGATGACGATCAGGTGCGGCCGGTAACCACCAGGCTGGACAGGTTCGACTTCACCGTCCGCACCGTACGCATCCAGGAACTTCGGCACTTGCCCGAGGGCAGGGGTGCGCTTGCCAACTTCGATCAGGCGCAGGTACTCGGAGGAGAACCCGAGTTTGGCCGCCGCATCCGCGCGGGACATGCCAGCCTTCCATCGCAGACGTTCTAGCAGCTCCCCGAATAGGCGGTTGTCTGATTCCCGCCCTGGCCCGACGGTTAGGTCGTAGCCAGGCCAGAAAGCCTGCCGGTGGGCGTCCAACTGCCTGTCGCCATCGTCCACGCCTTCACCGTACACCAACAACTAGATTTTTTGTTGGGAGTAGTTGCGAGACGCCCGCTCCCTGCCCTACGCTCCAACTACTGGCAACACGGCCAGCCACCTTTGTTGGAAAGGGTTGGAGATGGGGACTGACATGTGCCACTGCGGGAACGACGACGCCGTGCCCGCTGAACGCGCCAAGCCGACGGGCGGGATCTACTCGCTGCCGGTCGTCGGGAATGCCGCCGCGGGAGTTCGCCAGCTCTACGACGACATGGCCCCGTCGGACACCGACCGGACCGAGCAGCGAGTCGCCAAGGAGGTACTCCGCTGGTCCTCGGCGGTCGCCGGGGCGGCGGCTGTTGCGGTGATCGTGCTGTGAGCCGGCCCGGTCGGCATGGACGGGGTGCCGACGAAATCGCGCTGCCTAGCGACCGAACTCAGATCTGTTCGAAGTCGACCTGGCGTGCCGAGCCCTGGGCTGGTCGGCGAGGTGCTGGCGACGGGTGGTGCCACTTGGTCGCCCGGTCGAGTTCGCAACCGCATGACACACCGCGCTACCAACGCGAAGGGCACCTGGCCATCGGTCAGGCGCCCTTCCGCAATCTCCATCTGGGTGCCCACGAATTCGGGGACCAGTTTGGCCGCATCAATGCGGCGTGCCGAAGGGCGGCGCTCTGGGTGCAGGGGTGTCGACCGACGCACGAGCACTGGAATACCGAAGGCATCAGGAGCAGCGATGGGCACGCCGTGCGCACCGGGCGGCGGCAATACCCCATTAACTTGCCACAGTCAGTCGAGCTTGGACAGAGGCTGGCCTGCGCGGACTGCCGGCGCAGGACTATTCGCTTACAAGGCGTTTGCAACACGACACACACTGTGCCCGGTTGGAGCCACGCAACCGCCTGATCAGAGAGCGCCTTGGCCAAGGCATCTGCTGCCTTCTTGCTGCCTTGGCCGGCCCGGCCCGCCTACGGTCACAGGTCTGCCCTGCTCGAACTGGTCGTGGGTTAGCGGCGGCGTCGCGGTGACTCGCCTGCCATCAGCCCTGCCGATGGTGCCGCTTTCGGATAGGCGGCAACCAGCGGGTGGCTTCTCACTGCGCCAGATATCAGCGATTGGAACGGGCTGTTGGCTGTCCTAAGATAGACACGGCCCGGGAAGACGTTGATGGCGGTGTCAACATCAGGCGTCCGTCCCCAGATGCTCGCGGACTTCGTGCTCCACTTGGTGGCTCAGAAGGGATCATGATGTCGGTCGACTCTCAGGATGGGCACCCGTCTCTCGCCTCGCTCGAAGATGAGTTTGATTCCGCGTGCGCTGCTGCAGTTGAGGAGTGCAAGAGGCTTACACCCCCGTACTACCCCCACGCCTGGTTGGGCATGGTAACCAAGCTCCGCGCTGCGGAAGCAGCGCGTCGGCTTGTGGTCAGTGGTGACATTCAGACGGGGTTTGAGCGGCTTGTTCAGGCGGGACGCCCAGAACTGACTATCGAATGGGCCCTCCTCAACCCTCGGTGGGACCCACTCTTCAACGACCAGCATCGCGAGGCTGCCCGCTGGCGGCTCCGCCAAGCAGGGATCAACCCGCCGCGCTGACCTGGACTCCTCAGGCTCGTCCCAGAGTCGCGGAAGTTGCGAGCATGGCCTCGTCGTCCGGCCCTTCGGCGCGATCTAGCCGGGTGCGGGCTGTTGCTTTCGCCGCGGGTCCCACACATCCTCGCAGCTACTCGGCGTCTTCAATCGCGCGGATTAGCTCCTCCAGCCGGATCTTGATCCCGTTGCCATCCCGTGTGCGGCCCTTCATCCATTCCACTGTGGCTTTGCCAATCCGGAGATCCCCCACGTGCTTGCCCTGGTTGTCGGCGATCTTCAGCACGATCCCCTTGTTGCCGAGCGTGATCGACACATCGTCCAACTTGAGCTTGACTTCCATCTGGCGCCCCTCCCCATCTGCTTGCTCGTGAGCGTAGCGGGGCAAGTGAGGGTTCTCAGCCCCTCGCCGGCCGGCCCATGGTCCGGCTGGATCATCCTGTTACGAGTCCTGCTGCTAGCGGCAGCCCTGATGAATCGTCCCGCCGTCCCGAGTCTGGACAGTCAACAGCACTGACGGACGGCCGTCGGCAGAGCAGGACCGCGCTCATCTGGCTAGACATCCAGAAGCTCGGGTCATGGGCGCGATGGCCAGTCGGCTACTCAGACACGCTGGCCATAATGTCCGCGAGGCTCTCGTTGCCTTCGAGCCGGCGGGCGATCTCCCTCACGCCGAGCTCGGCTAGTTTCTCCGCCGTGGCGAATGGGCGGTGCGTTTCGCCGATGCCAAGGATGTCGATGAGGTCGCGGATGCTGCTTCCACTCTCCAATGTGCCGAGCGCGTTGAACTTTGTGTTGTAGCCGCCTGGCGGGGCATCTGCCGGATCAAGGCCAGCCGCCACAGCGTACGAGATTGCGAATCGGTACGCGTCCGTCTGATTCGCGAACCGCCGGTCTGCGACCAGTACCTGGATGGCCTCGTCGCCCTTGGCGGTCAGACCGATCTGCTGCTTATCTTCCTGATCCTTTCCCACGGCTACTGAGTCCTCTCGATCGTGGCCATTTCGGGATCATCGCTCGGCCGGTAGATCCTGTACTCGTGCCCGATTCGGTTGCCCATAATGTCCCGAGCCTGCTCCTCTGTGAGCTCGCCTGACTGCACGAGCAAGATCGCCTGGTTGCCCAGCTCTGGCACCCAGGTCTTTAGGACGTTGGCACGGTGCTCTAGGTCAAGACGCGCCAGCGGGCTGTCCAGGACCACGGGGCCGCCCCGTACGGCGGCTCGCTTGAGCGCACCAATCAACGAGAGGGCGACGAGCTGCTTACCGCCCTCACTGGTCTTCATGGCCTCACCCCACTGACCGACAAGGTCAACCCTGTAGTCGCGGCTGATGCGGAGCCCCTGGTAGGCCTGTGGATCGCGGACCAGGGTTACGAACATGTCGCTGGCAGCCTTTTCCACCTCAGCCCGCGTCCGCTCCTGGTAGCGCTCAATCGTCCGCGTCAGCAGCGTGCGCACGTACTCGAAGAAGAACGCCTCGGCTGCAACCTCTGGCTGGGCGCCGCCCCCAAGGCGCCGCAGAATGCCGGCGAGCTTGTCCTGCTGCTTGTTGATCTCGTCCTGTTTTGGCTTTTGGTTCCTGAGGATCTGCCCATATCGCTCGATCGCTGCTTCGAGCCGATCCTGCTCTTCACCAAGTTGACGGACCGTGGCCGCATCGTTGTCCTTCAGGCGATCCTTCAAACCGTTGAGCCTGCGGTTGCGTTCGAACTGGGTAGCGACAACCTTGTTGAGCTGCTCCTGCTTCTGCTGGTACGCCTTGGCACTCGTCGTATCGATCAGCTCCCGGATCCGCCGCTCAAGGCGGAGATCTGGCCCGTCGCCTGCCGATTCCTTCAACCGCTTCAGCTCGGCTTCGGCCTCCGCCAAATCCATTTGGGTCGACTCGTCCGGCGGCGGCAGTTCCTGCTGACAGGCCGGACAGATTCCACCCTGGATCTGCTTTCGCAGCACGTCGACGCGATCACGGGCGACCTGGATTGCCTTCTGCTGCTGCTGGGCCGCGTCGTTCTTCGCCACAACTCGCTGCAAGGCCCCGTTGAGCTTGCCGGCGGCAGGTGCGAGCCAGCCGGTTGTGAGCAACCGTCGCATGTCCTCCCGGAGCTGCTCCTCCTCCTGCTTTCCGCCCGCGATCAGGACTTCCAACCCCTCCATCTCACGAGCATCGGCCTTCAGCTCTTCGACTCCCGCAATGCGCTCCTTGACGTCTTCCAGAGCTGACTTGGCTTTGCTGAGCGCGTCCTCGATCTCTTTTCGGTCTTTGTCCAAGCTCTCCTGCTTAGACTTCAACTCGCGGATTTGCTTGCGCGCATTCTCGACGTCTTTCTTGTTCTTAAGCGCCTTAGCCTGCCTCTGAAGTGCGTGCTCGGTCAAAGTCGCAACGTCCCGCTCGGCCAGTTGCAACGCCGGGATCCCGAGTACGTTATCGATGCTGTCTCGGAGGAGGTCTCGCTCACGGTCCGTGTTCAGTCGGTCGTAGAAGTCCTTGAGCAGCTCACCATCGAACAGAAAGAACTCGGAGATTTGCGGGTGCAGCAGACGGCCGATCTCCGCGTCGATTGAAGCCTGCTGAATCACCGTTGAGTCCACACGAAGATCGGCGGATAGCTTCGGCGGTCCGCCTTCGAACCTCGCAGTGCGCACGAGCCGGTACTTGTGCCCATTTGCTGTGAACTGCATGCACACCTGCATGTCAGTCTCGCCGTCTCTCGACGCCGGGCGGTTCATGTACTCGGACAGATGCCGAGCGGCTTGGGCGGGCGTACTCCCCGATTCAGGGCTCCCGTACAAACACCACCGCAGCGCCCGGAACAGGCTGGTCTTGCCAAGTGTGTTCTCGCCGTGGATCACGACGATGGGGGCGCTGGAATCAGTCTCTAGGTTAAGCGTGTCAATCTCACGGTATGGACCGAAATTCTTGAGGCTGACGCTCTCGAATCGCAGGCTCATTCGGACAACTCCACCCGGTCGAGGATTCGCTGGCTGACGTGCTCCTGGAGCGCTCTGAGGTCGCGCTTGAACTTGGTCCGGTCATCGTCGAACTGGTGGCGCCAGGCAAGAGCAATCAGCTGCTGGTAGTCCTCCGGCTCGAACGCGCCAGCCGCCGTGCCGAACTGCTTGACTACGTCGGGATCGGCGGCCACCTCGTTAAGGGCCGCCAAGGCGCCTTCCCGGCCATGGCCGGCCTCGTCGTTCTCGGGTTGGGACATCTTCAGTCGCTTTCTTCTTCGTAGTCGATCCAGTCAGGCAACGTGACCGGGTCTCGGCTGAGGGAAACGACCACCTTGAGCCGCTCTCTGGCTGCGGTATTTCGTGCCAACCGCACGAACTCCAGGGCCCGCATGGCTTCACTCTTGGTGAGTGCTCCGCCGATCTGATCGACAAGCATGAGGTCGTGAACCTCTGCGCTGACCTTATTCGTACCAGGGGCCTGACGGAGGACGCGCCCGCGTCGCTGGATGTACTCGCGTTCCACGGTCGAGCTAGCGAGGATGAGCGCGTGGTCGGTAACCGGGATGTCGATGCCTTCATCGAGGCAGCGGATTGCAATGACGATGCCGCCGTACTCGCCAAGGCTGCGGATGACTGCGTCGCGGTCGCTTGTCATCTCGGAGTAGAACTCAAGGGCAGGAAGCCCGGCGGCGAGACACTCCTTGGTGAGCGCCTTTAGCTGCTTCACGTCATCGCAGTAGACAAGCCAGCGATCGCCGGCCTGGTACTCCCGCTGTAGGATGTCGGCTGCCATTGGCACCTTGCCGCGAGCCTGCTTTAGGACGCGCGCGCGTCGGATCAGAAGCATCTGGAGCGGGCTGTTGGCGTCGTTGACCGAGACGCCTTGGCTGACCATCTGTCCGATCCGCTTAGTGAGGTGCTCGTACTGCTCAATCTCGTCGTCGTCTAGCCGCAGTTCGTGGAGGCGGTAGTCGTACGGGACGAGCAGGCCGAGCATCAGCGCTTCGGCCAGGCCGATCACTGGCATCAACACAGGTCCGAAGAAGTCCATCAGCCGGTTCGTGCCGTCCTCATCGAACTGCCTGCGGAAGGTGGCGCTCAGGCCGAGGGTGGCGCCGCACTTTGTCTGCTCTAGCGCATTCAGCACGCGTTGGCTGCCTGCCCGGTGCATTTCATCAGCAACGATCAGCAAGTGATCGCCGCTCTTGAGCCGACGGTGGAAATCGTTACTGGCGAAGGTTTGATTAGTCGCCACCACGATCCGGCGATGGTGAGCCGAATTGCCTGGCGAGCTGAAGACAGGCAGCAACTGCTGCCAGGCGGCCTTGTCGCTGCCTGCTCCTGCGGGCAGGATCTGCGCGTCTGGAAGCTCAAGCTCGATTTCACGTATCCACTGGGCGTGCAGGTCGCGGCCCGGCGTCAAAATTACCGCGGCGCCGCCACGGCTGGTCCAGCGTTTGACGCCCTCGATGGCGGTTAGCGTCTTACCGGCACCGGTGGCGAAGTTGACGATGCCATGGTGGTCCTTCGCCTCCCAGTCCTCGAGCACCAATCGCTGGTGGTCCATGAGCGGTCGCCCGGTCGGCTGAGCCTGGCGGCCCAACCGACGCGACCGGACGGCGTTGATGGCGTGGTCCAGGTCGTCATCGGCGATCGCGACGAGTTGCTCGCGGGTGACTTGGTCCAGGTGCGCGATGCGTACACCCGGCTCTTGGCCCCGCCACAGCCGCCGGAAGCTGTCGGCGTGATCGCGGGTGCGGAGCAGTTCCGGCTCGTTCTTCCAGCTGCAGAACACCTCGAAGGACTCATGGTTGAGGCCCCACGCCCGCCACGTCTCGTTGGCGCTGCCGACGAAGCTGACGCGCTTGCCCTCCGCGTCCTCGAAGATGCCCAGCTTGTCATGGAAGATGCCGCTCGGGTTGTCAGTGAAGGCGATGCGCACGTCTACGATGTCATTGGCGATCAGGGTTGCCAGCAGTCGGGTGGCCGGTACCGCCTCTGGACGCGTCAGCAGCATCTGCAGGTCGGCGCGGACGGTTGACTGGGCGCGGCGGCCGATCTCGTCGGCCTCTTTCATTGCGGCGAAGTCCTCGGGCGTGAGGGCAGGCGAACAGATCAGCCGCATGCGGCCACCTCGCCGAACGAAGTCGGAGAAGGCCAGGGCAACCACGTGGTACAGCGTGCTGCTGAAGTACCCCACCGCCCGGTCGTAGAGCAGAGCCTCCTGGAGGCACGGCACGTAGAAGTCATCGAGCAACATGTCGCGGCCCGATCGGTACGCAGGGCCGAGGCCCAGGTCCCGCAGCGTCAACGCTGCCCCTCCCCTCCGAGGCGTCGCACGTAGGCTATGTCACCGATGCCTCGGGCTGGCGAATCCAAAAATGATCACAGCCTTCTACGCCGGGCGCAACGTGAGCCATGTCCATCAGCCCTAGGTCTTGTCAGACGTACGGTCTACATTCCAGTTGCCTTCGGCAAGATCGATCTGTCTTGCCGCGACTGGACCCTCCTGAAGGTTGAGACCACCCGTCCCTAGGAGCGCCGCGGCGAGTGGCGCAGCGCTCCTAGGGACGTCTCAAGCGGCAGCGGCGGTTGCATCGACGTTTTCGTCCGGCTGCTCCTCCTCGCGGATGGTCGAGTCCCCGGCGCCCTCCTCGGAAAGATAGGTGTCGAGGATGTCGAGTGCGGTCTCCAACCGAGTGGACCACTCGGAGCGCTCCGAGACGTAGAACCGCGCACGGTCCTCGACGCTCTCCACCTCGCACGACCCGATGACGAACAGCAGTACCTCGATAGCGGCCCGCAGTCGAGGCGTGGCGTCCTGGCCCTTGTAAACGCGGGTGTAGAAGCGGTGTGTGGTGTTGAGCCACACCACACGCGCTCCACCCAGCTGCTCGACTCGGTAGAAGGGGGCACCCGGGCTGGACTCCTCCTTGACAACGTACGGCCGCTCGGTCGTCTCAGCTTGAAGCTCCTTCACGACCTCGATCTTTGGGCGGCCGGTCTCTTCGGCCACCTTCTCGGCCTGGCGCTCAAGGTTCTCGTTGCCGCGCTGCTGCAGACGCTCCCGGTCGGAGGGCGAAGTCTTAGAAAACTTCTCCGCCTCCACCATGGTCTTCTCGGACGGCGTCGGTGCCTTGGAGGGGCCGCTGCCGCGCAGCTTCGCCTTCTCTTTGTCGTAACGATTACGCATCTGCTGCACGGCCTCGATGAGCCCGTGCTCCTTGAGCTTGTCCCACATGCGGTCCGAGATGACCACGGACTGCTTGCTGGTGGTGATCGAGAACTCTTCGTCGAGGGACGGCGGGAAGTCCAGTTCGACGCCCACGTAGCGGTCGTCGTTGTTGAAGTACAGGACGCCACGCTTGGACCCCACCACATCGATTTGACGGTGGTTGCGCATCACGATGATGCCGTTGTTGTCCGCACGGATCCGGAAGCGCTGGTTGTTCTTGCCGCGCTCCTTTGTCTTGTCCACCTGACCGAATCTGGGCGGCATGTATGAATAGCGCAGGACGACGGGGCACTCAACGCCCTCGGAATTCTTGACCGTGAAGCGGGCCTCCGGCAGCGCCTCAGCGCGCTGGGAGTCCTCGTCGTAATAGAGCGCACCGGGCGTGAGGAACAGCGGGTCGATGGGCTTGATCTGGGTGCCGTCGACGAAGATGTCGAGGTTGCGCAGGTAGTCGCGGTACGTGACGGCGAAGTGGGGCACGAGATTCTGCTTCAGGCCGAGCGCTGTCGTCCAGGTGAGCCGGTCGAGCTTCTCGATGAGCACGACCGTGCCGCTGGACGGCTCGAAGTTGAGATCCTTGAGCCGGGCCGCGAGCGCCGGGGGGAGCGGCGTGACCTTGCCCTCCGGGATGACGATACGGTGGCCGTCGTTGTACTTGCCCTCGCTCATGTCGTCGAGGTCGAGCGTGACGCTCGAATACTCGGATGCCGTTCCAGTCTTGGAGAAGACGGTGAAGCGGCGCCCCTGGCTGACGGCCGAGCTAGGCAACCCGTAGCCGTAGCGGCCGAAGCCGTTACGGTCGTTCTCGCGGTGCGTGCCACCCCATGCCATGGCCAGGCGGATCATGTCCGACTCCATGCCGTGGCCGTCATCGGCGACTGCAATCCAGGTTGGCTTCTTCCCTGCCGTGTCCCACAGAACGTGGATGTTGCGGGCTCCCGCCTGGTCGGCGTTGTCGATCTGCTCGTCCAGGGCGGTACCCGTGTGCTTGTATCCCAGGTCCCGGATACCCCGGATGAAGGCCACCGTGTGGGCAATGCCGAAGTCGTGACCGTCCCGCTTGAGGCTCTCGACGAAGTTGCGCTGCGCGAGGAGATCGGGGTCGGCGGAGAGGCTGCTCGATGTCATGACGGGCTCCAGGAAGTCGATGTCGAACGGGGTCTGTTGGTAACGGTCGGCGCTCACGCTGCTACCGCCGCGGGGTGCGTGGCGGAGGTGGCGGTGGCAGTGCCGGTGAGGCGGCCCTCGGCCAGCGCTCTGTCGTGGCGCCGCTGGGCCGACTGGGGCCGCATCCCGATCTCACGGGCGATCTGCGTGACGGGGATGTCCTGCCAGTACCGGCGGAAGATGATGTACCGGGTCGTGGGGTCGAGGCCCTGGACGAACCGCCGGACGGACTGTGCCGTCAAGGGGTCGATCTCGGGCTCGGGCGCCGCCGGGGCGTCGTAGGGGGTCAGGTCCTCGACCGGGATGTCGAAGCCGAGGCCCTTGTTCTTACGCACGTCGCGGTCGGTGCGGACGACGTGCCGCGCGGCCCCCACAAGGTAGGGCCACATGTATCCGTGGAACGGCACACCGGCGGCGGCCGAGTACGAGCCGGCCCGGCGGCAGAACTCCTCACGGACGGCCTGCTCCACGTCCTCGAGGTCCTGGGCCTTGGGCTTCGCGGCCAAGGCAGCCCGGCGGATAAGCGTCTCGTCCTCCGGCGTCAGCGTGTTCGCGCCGAGCACCGGCAGACTGGTGTTGCGGTGGAGGGAGGGGGGGATGACGGACTTGAGCCCATTGGCCATGACGACCTCCTGCGTAAGCGCCCGGGGGCGCGGGAGGGAGGTCGGCTTCGCCGAGACGAAGTACGGGCCATCTGAGTCCGCCAACTCTTCGCAGCCTTTGCGACCACGTTGTGAGAGGACCTCCAGTGTCTCCGCCTACAGAGTGCCAGGCGGCTCCGCAAAAAGCAGCTGCGATAGCGGGCGGGCGGCAATCTGGGTCGCGAACGCACACGGAGCACCTGAAAGAGGGCAGAGCGTGCGAAAACCGCGAACTGGTCATGGTCTCGACACCGTGAGCCGCATCGCGGTGCCGTCGCCCAGGTCGCACTTCAGGCTCAGCCCCACTCATGATGGATGATGTCGGAGCCAGCGAATCTTCAATCGGCAGCGGTACATCGACAGCCATTGGCGCAGGCCAGAGATCGGCCGACTCTCGTCTTGCCCACCGGGCCGCCGCCCTGGGAGGGTCTGTCGTACCCCAGTGGTGAAATCACAGTTGTGTAAGTTGGAGAGGTGACGGACGTGGTGGAAAACGCCCCCTCGGGGCGCGGCGATCTTGAGTTCCGGCCCTCGGTGGAGGCCCGGGAGCCGCGCACACGACGCGGGGTGAAGCAGCCGCGCATCCAGGCGATCCCAGTGGCCAAGATCCGCCCGGAGGACGGTCTGGGACGTAAACGCGACCGAGAAGGTCACCGCGAGTTGCGCCAGTCCATCGAGCAGTTCGGCGTGCTCACCCCGGTGACCGTCCGGGTCGCGCCGGACGACTCCGGCGACTATCTCCTCATCAAGGGCCAGGGCCGCACGCTGGCTTGCCGTCTCCTGGGCATCGAGAAGATCCCCGCGATAGTGGTGGATGCCGAGTTCGGGGAGTACGAGAAGGTCCAGCAGTTCCTCGTTGAGAACGTGGCTCGGCTGCGGATGCGCCCCATCGACCGGGCGGTGCTTATCGCCCGAGCCCGCCAAGATGGCGAGGAAACGGCGAGCGTGGCTAGGCGCTTCGGCGTCACCCCAGCGACGGTGCGGCGGCTAGAGAGCCAGCTTGAGGGCGCCAGCAATCGTGAGGTGGCCGCCCTGCAGGATGGCAACGTCAACTTGGCACTGCACGCGGTGATCGCGAGGTACATGGGTCCCGACGAGCGGTCGGACGCCGTCAGCGCCATCGCTGGGTTCAAGCTGAAGACGAGGGAGCTCGAAGTGCTGTTCGAGGCGCTCGGCTGGAAGGACTTGGTTCATCTGGGGCCGGAGCACCGCTTGGCTCGATTGAAGTTGTTGGCTTGGGCTTGCGCCACGCTGCACCGGCTGCCGGCCGGATCCATCGAAGCGCGGCTGGGTCAGCTGGGCGCGGAGCTGCCGATTGAATTCGGCGGCCCGACCCCGCGACGGGCGGTGGCGAGTTGAAGCTTGTTGCCCTGCCACCGGATGAGCTGATGCTCAGTGACGAGCTGCGGCGATCGGGGAGTTCTAAGCAGTTTGAAGATCGGCTAAGGGCGTCCATCGAGGAGATCGGCCTGGCCGAGCCGCTTAAGGTGGCGCACCTCCCTACCGGCAATTACCTGGTGGTTGACGGCACCATGCGGCTGCGGGCCATCCAGGCAATTCGGCAGGACTACCCGGAGCGGTTCGAAACCGTGCCGGCCTACCTCACCGACTACGAACGTCGGTTCGAGATCCGGTACCAGACGGACATCTACCAGGACCTGCTACCCAGCCAACTGGCGTCACTTGTTGAGCACCTGCACCAGTCCGCTCGGGTGAAAAAGGCCGACATTGCACGGTACCTTGGAGTGTCGCCGGCAACGCTCCGTAACTACACCGGCTTGTGGCGTCTCGTACAGCGCGGCGGCCTGTTTGCCAGGATCGTCGAGCTCATGGACGCGCAGGTCTTCCCGGCCTCCAACCCGTACGCTTGGCTGCGGCTGACGGCCGGCGGCCTGCAGCACGTGTTGACGCAGAGCTTTTGCGAAAACGGCGAGACTCCGGACGAATGGATCGACCGCACGATTGTGGCGGCCCGGCACGGCAGCGTTCAGCGGGTACCGACGGCCGTGGTGGAGTCCGCGACCGGCGATCTAAATCCTGAGCACTACCGGGAAGTCGAAGACCTGCGGCTCGTCAAGAAAGATCTGGGGCTGCGGCGGCACATGAACCTGACGCTGCCGGAGATGCCGGAGCCGAAGGCTCCTGAGCCGGAGATTGCCGAGCCTCCGCAATACGGGTCCGGTGCGCCAGCCAAGGCGCAGCCTCGGCGCAGCACGGTGGTGGCACGACGACACCTGTCCCGGGTAGCCCGTGAGTCGTCCGAACTGGTTCTGCAAGCGGCGGCCCGTTCCCTAGCGGAGTACCTGACATGACCACTGCATCCTTGGACTGGTCTGAAGATGCATTCTTCGAAGCACCTGAGGCCAAGCCACTCGATGGTGGTACCACCTCGCGGGGGCACCTGTGGCACATCGCGCCCCAACGGTGGGGCCACTCGATGCACACCATGTGCTCGTATCACGGCATGTTCCCGGCCAAGCTCGCGCACTACTTTATCCAGCGGTATACCCGGCCCGGGGACGTTGTACTCGACCCTTTCAGCGGCCGCGGCACCGTGGCACTGCAGGCCCGAGCTGAGGGCCGGCGGTCGATCAGCAATGACCTTAGCCCGCTCGCCTACATTCTGACGCATGCCAAGGCGAAGGCCCCAGACTACGAGACGGTGCTGGAGTACCTCGGGCAAATGGAGAAGCGCTACCGGCAGTCCAAGAGCCGGCCGGTGGCGGTTTCAGCAGACATCGAGATGCTTTACCACCCCACAACCTTGCGGCAGCTGGTTTTCCTTCGCGAGGAGCTGCATAGAAAGCCTTTCACCGAGTGGACGGCTGCGGAGACAGTGATCGCGGGCTCCCTGGCAGGAATCATGCATGGCTCATTCCGTCGTGACGGTACGTCGCAGTATCTGAGCATTAGCATGCCCAACACGTTCAGCATGTCGCCCTCCTATGTGGAGAAATTCATTCGCGAGAAGGGGCTGGTTAAGCCACCACAGGATGTGTTCGAACGTCTGCGCGAGAAGCTTGCCCGCATCTACCTGGACGCGGTAGACGGACCTGAAGGCCAGGTTTTCCATGAGGACGCTGCCCAACTCATGTCGAGTGACAGCATCCGAGCCAAGAGTGTGGATCTTGTGGTGACGTCGCCGCCATATCTCCAGGTCGTCAACTACGGTACGGCGAACTGGATTCGGCTGTGGCTTTTGGGAATTGAGGAAGTGGGCCGAGAACGGGGCGCCGGACGCCGCAACCTCGACAAGACGCTCGATCACCGCCACACCTACGACTCATACCGCGAGTTCATGACGCGGACCATCCAAGGCGTAGAACGAGTCCTTAAGCCCAACGGCGTGGCTGCGATCGTGATTGGTGATGTAGCCAATCCCGGCAAGGAGACCATCCAGCTGGCAAGCAAGATTTGGGCAGACGTCAGCAGTGAGACGACGCTGAGGTTGGTCGAGACCATCGACGACTTCATCGATATTGACAGGAAGGTCAGCCGGATCTGGAAGGACACTAAGGGACAGGCCACGGCAACTGACTCAGTGCTCGTACTGACACACGCCAAAGGCAAGCCCTGGGACGGCCCGGAAGAGATCGACTGGGACGAGCCTTACAAGGACGGCGGCCCTGACGCTGCTCATCAGCGTGTAAACGCAGGTCGGCACCGACACCAGTAAACGGGGAGATCTGACCAGCGAAGAACGCGAAGAGTCGGCGGCGACCCTGCGGTGAGAAAAGCACCGCCTGGGCGTTGAGAATGGGATCTTGCGTCGGGCAGCGGCCCGCACTGCGTGGAAAATCTGGCCGCCATTCAGACCGCTGTGTCAAGCGGAGCTTGACACACGGACGGACGTTGCGGGAACAGACTGAGTCGGCTCTCGTGTCGCGGACCGCGCCCCCGACGGACGCCGCCACCGTGGCGCAGTTGACCTAACCTCGCCCGCCGCGGACCCGGCTCCCGGGGTCGAATCTCGCCACCGGCGGCCACCCCTCCCCTCCCAGGTGAGCAGTTGACCTGACCTTGAGCGGCTGTGAGCCGGCTCCTGGACGACCGGCACGCCGCCCGCGCGGACACCGCCCCCATGCTTGGGGCTTGCCACGCGGCCGGCGTGCCTCCCCTACGCCGCGCGGACTCGTGGCCGCGCGGCCCGGCTGGCTGCCGGCCCACCCCCCACCCAGTCAACGGCCTGTCGTTCTGCGGCGGCCCCTTGGGCTTCACGCTTCCGCGCCAGCCGCCGGGCGTGTTGCGTGGCCGGAGTCGGAGCGCCAGCGGAGCGACGGGCGCGCTCCCAGGCGGCGGCGCGTGCGGCCCGTTCAGGGCCGCCTTGAAGACGTACAGAAACTTTGAACAGCCCGCCCGGCAGCCGGTGTCCGACTCCGGATGATGCGTTACACGGTGGCTTCACTTGATGGGTGCCACTCCGCCGAGTGCTGGTGGAGTTGAGCGTGACTGAGCAGCGTTACCGCGCAGTGCTGGAAGTCGAAGCTGGCCTGTCCGTGACCGAGGTGGCCGAACGGTTCGGCGTCTCGCGTCAGGCCGTGCATCGCTGGTTGGGTTGGTATCGCGATCACGGCTTGACGGCCTGGTCGATCGATCGCATCGACCTCATGTGCATCCCGCCCAGACCGCTGCTGAGGTGGAGGCGGTGATCTGCGAACAGCGCCGCAATCATCCCCGCTGGGGTCAGCGGCGGTTGCACTATGAGTTGGCCGCCGCGGTTGCCCTGGTCCCGTCCCGTCGCTGAGCACCATCTACCGGGTGCTGCTCCGTCACGGCCTGATCGATCCGACACCTCGTCGGCGCCGGCGGGAGGACTATCGGCGATGGGAACGTGGGCTCCCCGACGATCTGGTCGCGCTGCCACGAAAGCATCGCGAAGAGCAGGACCAGGAGCGCGTCACCGCCGCCCAGCTCTGGGAGGACGGTGACTGGCTGTTCGCCACACCTACCGGTGGACCGGTCAACCCCCCGACTGACTACGACGAGTGGAAGCGCCTACTCAAGCTCGCTGGTCTACGGGATGGTCGGTTGCACGACGCCCGTCACACGGCCGCCACGGTGCTGCTGATCCTCGGCGTGGCGGAGCGAGCGGTGATGGGCATCATGGGCTGGTCGAACTCGGCAATGGCGGTCAGGTACCAGCACGTCACGACTCAGGTGCGTCGGGACATCGCCCAGCGCGTCGGCGGGCTGCTGTGGGAGAAACCGGCAGAGGGCCATGAAACGGCGCCTTGAACCCAACTGAGACCGGAACTGAGACCAGAAGCGGAACGCCCGACCGATCCCTGGGGATCGACCGGGCGTTCTCGCATTTCACGAGCGGTGGCGGCGGGATTTGAACCCGCGGAGGGCGTAAACCCTCACACGCTTTCGAGGCGTGCTCCTTAGGCCACTCGGACACGCCACCGCCGAGTAGGGTACAGGACCCCGGGTCTGGACGCCGAACCGGTATCCCCCGGTCCGGCCTGGCAGGATCTTTGCCATGAGTACGCACATCGGCGCTGAGCCGGGAGAGATCGCCGAGCGGGTCCTGATGCCGGGCGACCCGCTGCGGGCCAAGTGGATCGCGGAGACCTACCTCGAGGACGCCCGCTGCTACACGACGGTTCGCGGCATGCTGGGCTTCACCGGCCGCTGGAACGGCGTCGAGGTCTCCGTCCAGGGTTCCGGCATGGGCATGCCGTCCGCCTCCATCTACGCCCACGAGCTGATCAACGAGTACGGCGTGAAGACGCTGATCCGGGTCGGCTCCTGCGGCGCCCTGTCCGAGGACCTCCAGCTGCGCGACGTGGTGGCGGCGATCGGCTCGTCCACCGACTCGAACATGAACCGGATGCGGTTCGACGGGCTGATCGACTACGCCCCGGTGGCCGACTTCGGGCTGCTGCGCACCTCGGTCGAGGTGGCCGAGCGCCGCGGCATCACCATGCGGGTCGGCCCGATCCTGGCCGCGGACGCCTTCTACACCGACCGGCCGGACCTCTACGACACCCTCGCCGACTACGGCGTGCTCGCGGTGGAGATGGAGTCGGCGGCGCTCTACACCATCGCGGCCCGGTTCAAGGCCCGCGCGCTGACCGTGCTGACCGTCAGCGACCACATCAAGACCGGCGAGAAGACCACGTCGCAGGAGCGCGAGCAGACCTTCGGCCAGATGGTCGAGATCGCCCTCGACACCGTCATCGCCTGACCCGACCCGACCCTCGACCGCCCCGCCACCGATTGGTGGCGGGGCGGTCGCGTTACCGGGGTCACACAAAAGAATACGACCGGTCGTTCTTATTTCCGTTACGCTGCCCGCATGACCTCCGACGGCCGCGTCGCCCGCGGCGACCGCACTCGCACCGCGGTGCTGGACACCGCCGTGGCGCTGGCCACCGAGGTCGGCCTGGACGGGCTCTCCCTCGCCCAGCTCGCCGACCGGCTCGGGGTCAGCAAGTCCGGCCTCTTCGCGCACTGGCGCTCGAAGGAGGCGCTCCAACTCGCCACCGTCGACCGCGCCGTGGCGCAGTGGGAGGAGCGAATCGCCGCCCCGGCCCTGCGCGCACCCCGGGGTGTCCGCCGGCTGCGCGCGCTGCACGAGGCCCGGATCGAGTTCTACGCCGCCCGGGTGCTCCCCGGTGGCTGCTTCTTCGCCAACACCGAGTTCGAGTACAACGCCCGCCCCGGCCCGGTCCGGGACCGGCTCGCCGAGGCGTTCGGCCGGTGGACCACCTTCCTCGAACGCCTCGTCCAGGAGGCCGTCGACCTCGGCGAACTCCCCGCCGACCTGGACGTGCCGCTGCTGGCGTACGAGGTCGACGCGCTGGGGATCAGCGCGGCCATGCGGTCCCGGCTGCTCGACCCGGACGCCACCTACCGGCACGCCCGCCAGGGCCTGCTGAACCGGCTGCGGGCACTCTGCCCGGACCCGACCCTGCTACCGGAAGGCCCGTCATGAGCCAGATCACCGCCGAGTTCGGTCACGTCGAGCACGTCCCGGTGCACTTCGACGACCTGGACGCCATGGGCATCCTGCACAACGCCCGCTACGCGGTGCTGCTGGAACGCGCCCTCACGCCGTACTGGGCCGAGCGCGGCGTCGCCTTCCGCGGGGACCTGCGCGGCGCCCCCGACGTGTTCCACGCGGTCCGCGAGTTCACCATCACCTACCGGGCCCCGGTCACCGGGGTCGGCCCGGTCGCGGTGCACTTCTGGCTGGAGCACTTCGGCACCAGCAGCGCCCGCTACGCCTTCGAGTTCCGCTCGGTGGACGGCGCCACGGTCTACGCCGAGGGCACCCGCTCGATCGTCCGGCTGGACCCGGCCACCCTGCGCCCCACCGCCTGGACCGAGGCCGCCCGCGCGGTCGCCGCCACCCTGCTGCGTCCCGCCCCGCAACCCGCCTGAGCGGGCCAGGGGTCAGCGGAAGAAGGCGCGCAGCAGCGCGACGCTCTCCGCCTCGCGCACCCCGCTGTACACCTCGGGGCGGTGGGTGAGGCGGCGGTCGCGCAGCACGTCCCAGAGCGAGCCGACGGCGCCGGTCTTCGGCTCCCACGCGCCGAAGACCACCGTCGAGATCCGGGCCAGCGCGATCGCCCCCGCGCACATGGTGCACGGCTCCAGGGTCACCACCAGGGTGCAGCCCTCCAGCCGCCAGCGGCCCAGCCGCTCGGCGGCCCGGCGCAGCGCCAGCACCTCGGCGTGCGCGGTCGGGTCGCCGGTCAGCTCCCGCTCGTTGCGGCCGATCGCCAGCTCGGCGCCGTCCGGGCCGTAGACGACCGCGCCGACCGGGACGTCCTCGATCGCGTCGTCGCCGTCGGCCGGCACGCTGTCCGGGCCGGTCACCGCGACCTCCAGGGCCCGGCGCATCCACAGCTCGTGCCGTTGCCGGCGGCCCACGCCGTCCAGGTCGGCGAACCCCTCGTCCGCGCCCGGACCGATCCGGGCCGGCCGGCCGGGGGTGGGCTGCCCGGGGCGTACGGTCTCCAGCGCCGGATCGGTGGCGTCGGCCGGCTCCGCCCCGCCGGTCCACGCCGGTCCGGGCGGCTCAGACCTCACGCAGCTCCTCGACCTCGTCGGCGCAGCCGAGCACCTGACAGATCTCGGCGGTGACGTCGGCCGGCATCATCCCCTCGTGACCGCAGAGGGCGAGCAGCTTCGGCGCCGGGATGCCCAGGTCGGCGAGGATGTCCGCGTCGCCCACCGGGTCGGCCTCCGGGTCCACGGCCGGCTGCTCGGTCTCCTCGTCGCCACCGGCGGCCGGCCGCGGCTCGTCGGCGTCCTCCAGGCCGGTGACCGAGGTCTTCAGGTCCCCGACCAGCAGCGCGCCAAGCCGCGACTCCTCCGCGTACGCCGAGTCGGAGCCGAAGACCCGCAGATCCTCCCCCTCGTCGAGGCGCAGGATCACCAGGTACGTGTCGTCGGCCTCGACGAAGAGCAGGGAGAGGTCGGCGTCCGGCTCGACGTCGCGCAGCCGGTCGGCCACCTCCTCGATGTCGGTGACCCCGCGCAGGTTCACCTCTTCGGCGGTCCAGGCGCCCTCGACGCGCGCCACGGCAGCAGCGAAGTACGACACGGTCCCCCCAATTTGGCCTCGGCAGCACGCCGACTCGTCACGCGTTGCACGTTAACCGGTCGGGTCGGCAGGCGACCGGTCAACGCCCCGAAGGGCCGGCCGTTCCTGGAGAAAGTCGGTCAGCCGGCGATGCGCCGGCGGGTGGCGATGAGCTCGCGCAGGCGCTCGCTGCGGGCCCGCTGCGGCCGTACGCGCTGCCGCACCGTGCGGGCACCGGCCAACTCGGCGAGGAGTTGCAGGCGGCGGCGGCTCCGTTCCGGGTCGAGCCGCGGCGGGGTGATCCAGGCCATACCGCGAGCGTGGACCGTCACCGCGCGTACGTCAAGACGGTCTTCGCTACGCAGTGAAACCGGCACGCAGGGTCACCAGAGCGGCCAGTCGCCGCTCTGCGCCCAGCGCGCCGCGACGATCGCCGCGGCGATGCTCCAGCCACCCGCGGTGACGATCGCCACCCCCGTGGCCACCCCCCGGTCGCCGTGGCGGACCAGCACCGCGGCGGCCAGCCAGGCCAGCCCGCCGGCGAACAGCGTCCACCAGGCGTAGCCGGGCACGTCCCGGCCGAGCAGGCCGAACAGCAGCAGCCAGGCGAAGGCGGTCACCGCGCCGACCGCGACGCCGGCGCCGGTGACCGGATGCGGCTCGCGGTAGCTCGGCCGCATCGGCGCCCCGGACGGGAAGAGCCCCGACGGGGTACGCGGCAGCGGGCGCACCGGCCCCGCACCGGGCTCACCGGGTACGCCGTGCCACCCGTTCGTCACCGCTGCTCCCTTCACGGACCGTAGGCGTACCGAGGTCACGCAGAGCGACCGTTCGCGACGGGCCTGTCTCGGCGTTCGTCCCTACGGTAGTGGTCTGTCAGGATGACCGGATGCGCTCGCCATCGATCGGACGCCGTGCGCGCCCGGCGTACCCGGTCCTGCTGCTCGTGGCGGCGCTGGCCGCCGGTTGCGGCCCGGGCGACCGCCCCACCGCGGGGCCGGGCAACTCGTGGCAGGGCCCCAGCGCGGCGGCCACCGGAGCGCAGCCCGCCGAGCCCACCGGCGCGACGCCGTCGGCGGGCCCGACGGCACCGGCCGCCCCGGCCACACCGTCGCCGACGGCGAGCCGCGCCGCGCCGCGGCACGTCTTCCCGGTCCGCGCCGGCAACGTCGACTACCACCCGACCCACTCCGGCTACCCGGGGACGGACATCTTCGCCGACTGCGGCGAGCCGGTGGTGGCGGTCACCGACGGGGTGATCCTCGAGGTGAGCCGGGTGGACCGGTTCAGCCGGCGGGGCCCGCTCGGGCCGTACAACGGCGGGCTGTCGGTCTCGCTGCTCGGCGACGACGGGGTCCGCTACTACGGGTCGCACCTGAGCGTGATCAGCGCCGGCATCGACGCCGGCGTCCGCGTGCGGGCCGGTCAGCAGCTCGGCAAGGTGGGCCGGACCGGCAACGCCAACAACGTCTGCCACCTGCACTTCGGGCTCTCCCCGAAGTGCACCGGGCACGACGACTGGTGGATCCGGCGGGGCGTGATCTGGCCGGCGAAGTACCTCGACTCGTGGCGCGGGCGGGGCAACCGCGGGCCGGCCGCCGAGGTGGCCGCCTGGCAGCGCCGGCACGGCTGCCCGAAGGCGCCGAGCGGTTCCGCCGCGGCCGGCTGACCGGCGTCCACTCCCGACACCCCGCCCGGCGCCGCGCGGCGGGCGGCGCGGGCGCGTAGGTTGCAGGGCATGACTGCCCGGGATCCCATCGCCGACCTGCGGCGGATCGCGTTCCTGCTGGAGCGGGCGAACGAGGCCACCTACCGGGTCCGGGCGTTCCGGTCGGCGGCCAAGGCGCTCGGCGCCCTGCCGGCCGGCGAGGTGGCCGAGCGGGCCCGCGGCGGCAAGCTCACCGAGCTGTCCGGGGTCGGTGACGTCACGGCCCGCTGCGTGGTCGAGTCGCTGGCCGGCGAGGAGCCGGTCTACCTGCGCCGGCTGGTCGCCACCGAGGGCACCGACCTGGGTGAGGCCGCGGCGAAGCTGCGGGACGCGCTGCGCGGCGACTGCCACACCCACTCGGACTGGTCCGACGGCGGCTCGCCGATCGAGGAGATGGCGCTGGCGGCGGTCGAGCTGGGACACGAGTACGTGGTGCTCACCGACCACTCGCCCCGGCTGAAGGTGGCCCGGGGGCTCACCGCGGACCGGCTGCGCAAGCAGCTCGACCACGTGGCCGCCGTGAACGAGGCGCTGCCGAAGGGCTTCCGCATCCTCACCGGCATCGAGGTGGACATCCTGGCCGACGGGTCGCTGGATCAGGAGGACGAGCTGCTGGCCCGGCTCGACGTGGTGGTCGGCTCGGTGCACAGCGGTCTCAACGACGACCGGGCGAAGATGACCCGCCGGATGCTGGCCGCGATCGCCAACCCGCACCTGGACATCCTGGGCCACTGCACCGGCCGGATGGTCTCCTCGCGGCCGGCCGGGGTGACCGGTCCGGGCGACCGGGGGCACCGGGCGCGTACGCGCAAGGAGAGCGACTTCGACGCCGACGCGGTCTTCGCGGCCTGCGCCGAGCACGACGTGGCCGTCGAGATCAACTCCCGGCCGGAGCGGCAGGACCCGCCGAAGCGGCTGATCCGCCGCGCCCTGGAGGCCGGCTGCACGTTCGCCGTCAACACCGACGCGCACGCCCCCGGGCAGCTCGACTGGCAGCGCTTCGGCTGCGAGCGCGCCGCGCTCTGCGGCGTACCGGCGAACCGGGTGGTCAACACCTGGAAGGCCGACCGCCTGGTGAAGTGGACCGCCGGCCGCGGCTGAGGGGTCAGCCCCGGGCGGCCGGCTCGACGGTGCGCGCCGCGGGAACGGCGGCCGGCCCGGGACGCGGCCGGCGCTTGCCGAGCATCCCCTGCGCGACGGCCACGCCGAGCAGCACGACCAGGGCGCCCACCGGCTGGTGCCAGTTCATCCGCTCGCCGAGCACCACCGCGCCGACCAGCACCGCGAACACCGGGATCAGGTAGGTGACGGTGGACGCCGTGCTGGCCCCGGCGACCCGGATGTTGCGCATGTTGATCACGAAGGCCAGCCCGGTGCCGAGCGCGCCGAGCGCCAGCACGGAGGCCACCACCTTCGCGGAGAGCCCGGTGGGCACCGGCGGCGCGCCCGCCACCAGCGGCGCGAGCAGCGCGAGCTGCGCGGTCGCCACCAGCAGCTGCGCCGCCGACAGGGACAGGCCGGAGTAGGAACTGCCCGCGATGAACTTCTTCTGGTAGGGGATGGCCACCCCGTAGCAGGCCGCCGCCCCGAGGCACATGAGCTGGCCGGTGAAGTGCGAACCGCCCACGCCCTCCCAGACGCCGAGCACCACCAGCACGCCGGCGAAGCCCAGCCCCAGCCCGACCGCGCGCCGCACGGTCAGCCGCTCGGTGCGGAACACCAGCACCGCCAGCGGCAGCACGATCAGCGGCGTGGTGGCGTTCCAGATGCCGGCGAGCATCGACTCGACCCGCTGCTCGCCGAAGCCGAACAGGGTGAACGGCAGCGCGACGCCGAAGGCGGCCACCACCAGCAGGTGGGCCCAGACCCGGGGCTCGCGGGGCAGCCGGTCGCGCAGCACGGCCAGCACCACCAGCAGCGTCACCGCGCCGGTGGCCACCCGGTAGAGAGTGAGGTGCAGCGGGTGCAGCTCGGCCACCCCCACCTTGATGAAGAGGAAGCTGGAACCCCAGATCACGCCGAGCGCGAGGAACCCCGGCAGCCAGCTCCGCAACGGCGCCCGGTCAGGAGTGATATCCGCTGTCACCCCTGACACTCTGCCGCAGGGGTACGACGAAGTCCCGCGAAATTCGGACGCCGTGTCGACCGCCACAGCGACCGCCCTGCGGTGGAGACCGGACACGGCAAACATGGTCGACAACGGGGTGGCACGGTCACGTAGGGTCGCCTCGTGGGACGAATCGATGACCTCGCCAACCGCTACGTGGCCGACTGGGCTCCGCTGAGCCCGACCGGCGCCACCTACGTCGGCATCGCCGGCTACGACGACCAGCTCGACGACCTCACCCCGGAGGGCTACACGGCCCGCGCCGAGCTGACCCGGCGCACCCTGGCCGACCTGGACGTGACCGAGCCGGACACGGAGTCGGAGCGGACCGCCAAGGAGGCCATGCAGGAGCGCCTCGGCCTGGAGCTCGCCCGCTACGAGGCCGGCGAGACCAGCAGCGAGGTCAACGTGATCGCCAGCGGGCTGCACGACCTGCGGATGGTCTTCGACCTCATGCCGACCGAGGGCGACGACGCCAAGGCGAACGTGGCGGCCCGGCTCAACCGCTTCGCCGGGGCGCTGGAGGGCTACAAGCGCACCCTGCGCGAGGCGGCGGCGGCCGGCCGGGTCAGCTCGCAGGTGCAGCTCGTCGAGGTCGCCAAGCAGTGCGACATCTGGGTCGACCCGAACGGCGACAACTTCTTCCACGGCCTGGCCGAGCGGCTCGGCGCCGAGGGCGCGCTCGGTGCGGAGCTGCGCAAGGGCGCGGCCGCCGCGACGGCGGCCACCGCCGAGTTCGGGCAGTTCCTCCGCACCGAGCTGGCCCCGCAGGGCCGGCAGAAGCAGGCCGCCGGCCGGGAGCGCTACGAGCTGGCCTCGCAGTACTTCCTCGGCGCCCGGGTCGACCTCGACGAGACGTACGCCTGGGGTTTCGCCGAGCTGGCCCGCCTGGAGGGTGAGATGCGAACCGTCGCCGGACGCATCGCGGGTCCCGGTGCCAGCATCGATGATGCCGTGCGTGCGCTCGACGCCGACCCGGCCCGGACCATCCAGGGCAAGGAGGCGTTCCGGGACTGGATGCAGGCGCTCGCCGACAAGGCGATCAGCGAGCTGCACGGCACCCACTTCGACATCCCGGAGCAGGTCCGCCGGATCGAGTGCTGCCTCGCGCCGACCAGCGACGGCGCCATCTACTACACCGGCCCGAGCGAGGACTTCTCCCGGCCGGGCCGGATGTGGTGGGCGGTGCCGCAGGGCATCACCGACTTCTCCACCTGGCGCGAGGTGACCACCGTCTACCACGAGGGCGTGCCGGGTCACCACCTCCAGGTCGCCCAGACCGCCGTCCGCGCCGACCTGCTCAACCGCTGGCAGCGGCTGCTCTGCTGGGTCTCCGGGCACGGCGAGGGCTGGGCGCTCTACTCCGAGCGGCTGATGGACGAGCTGGGCTACCTGGAGGACCCGGGCGACAAGCTCGGCATGCTCGACGGGCAGGCGTTCCGGGCCGCCCGTGTGATCGTCGACATCGGCATGCACCTGGAGCTGGAGATCCCGGCCGACAACCCGTTCGGTTTCCACCCGGGCGAGCGCTGGACCCCGGAGCTGGGCTGGGAGTTCATGCGGGCGCACTGCCGGGTGCCGGACGAGAACCTGCGCTTCGAGCTGAACCGCTACCTGGGCTGGCCGGGGCAGGCCCCCTCGTACAAGGTGGGCGAGCGGATCTGGCTCCAGGCCCGGGAGGAGGCGAAGGCCCGCAAGGGCGCCGACTTCGACCTCAAGGAGTTCCACCGCCAGGCCCTCGACCTGGGCTCGCTCGGGCTCGACCCGCTGCGCCGGGCCCTGGCCCGGCTCTGAACGAACGACGACGGCCGGGAGTCGGAGGGGATCCTCCGGCTCCCGGCCGTTTCGCGTACGGGTCAGGCCAGGTCGAGCCTGAGCGCCGGCCGAGCGGTGAGCCTGTCGCTGTCCACGAACGCCAGGTCGATCACCGGATCGGTGAAGGTGATCGGGATCGGCGAGGTGACCGGGATGCCGTCCGGGAACGGCAGGTCCGGCGTCAGGGTGATCTTGATGCCGAGCAGCCTGCCGACGAACCGGGTGGCGTAGAAGGCGACGTCGCCCTCGACCGTGAGCTGGTCGGTCACGTATCGCTGGCTGCGGCCCGCCGGCCCGTCCGTCACGAGCTGGAAGTCCTCGGTCACCGCCTTGCTCATGCCGAACTTCAGCGCCTTCAGGGAACCGCCGGCGGTCGGCAGGTCCACGATCCCCTCGAACCGCAGCCCGGTCATGGTGACCTTCGAGCCGGTCAGCTTGGACGGCTGCCGGGCCACCTCCGGCTGCCCCGGCTCGGGGGCGATCTTCGGCATCAGCCGGCCCGCCTCCACCTTGCGGGGCCCGCCCGGCTTCGCCGGGGCGCAAGTGGGAGCCGCGCGGCCCGACCCGGTTGCGGTCGGGGTCGCCGCGGCCGGGGTGCGGGACGGCCCGGTCGCGGGGACGCTCGGGCTCGGGCTCGCCGACGGCTCGGTCGACGCGGCCCGCCGACCGCCGGTGAACAGGTCGCCGATGCCGTCCAGGATGTCCGTGAGGATGTTGCCGTCCGAGCTGGGCTCCGCCGACGGACTCGGGCTGGCCGTCGGCGTCGGGGTGGCGGCGCTGGGCGAGGGCGACGGAGTGGCGGCTCCCACCGGCGGCTTCGGGCAGCCGGCCGGGGTCGTGACGGCGGGCGCCGCCGCGGCCGCGCGTACCGGCTGTGGGTCGGTGGCCACCAGCGCCGTGGCGGAGAGGCCGAGCACCACCAGCGCCGCCACCGCGAAGTTGTGGGGATCGCGCGAGGCCGCGGGTGGTTCCGGCGTGCCGTCCGGGCCGGCCCCCGGCGCCTCGGCGCCGACGGCGCTCCGCCCGTCCGGTGACACCTCGGCGATCGGCTGGCCGCCGCCCGGACCGGCGGTGGGGTCGCCGGCGGGCCGCTCGGTCGGCGTCCAGGCGAAACCGAGGGCGGCGCCGATGATGCCGAGCAGCAGGCCGAGGAAGAAGCCGCCGAGGTTGAGCCCCATCAGCGAGTAGACCGTCGTGACCACCGCGACGATCGAGTAGAACAGCCGTTGTCCCGGGCTGAACCAGAGCAGCAGCCCGCAGGTGAGCAGGATGACCGGGATCAGCAGCGAGTAGAGCCCGGTGGATCCGCTGTGGAAGCTCAAGCCGTTGAGGGTCATCCGGGTGGAGGCGAACATCTCCACCCCGGCCAGCACGGTGAAGAGCCCGCCCCAGAACGGCCGGGTCCGCCGCCAGCGGCGGAAGCCCCGCCACAACCGGCCGGCACCACCGGCGCGGACGGGTCGCGGATCAGCGTTCGTCACGTGCTCCTCCTGGCTGAGCGGAAACGAGGGACGGGAACGGCCTGCGGCCATCGCGCGCCGCAGGCCCGCGGTTCAGCTCAGAAACATTCCTTGTTCTTGGCCGCGTCCCCGACGTTGACCTTGAGTCGCAGGCCCACCAGGTTGAAGGTGGAGGCGGTGGTGTAGCGGGAGACCTGTTCCAGGTTGGTGATGGTGACCTCCTCGGCGTTCTGCCCGAACGACCCGGTGCGCGCCGTGGGGTTCAGGTCGGACGCGTCCCGGCCGATCTTGATGTTGCCGAAGGTCGCGTTGCCGTCCAGGCTGTCCATCGCGATCAGCAGGTCCTTGGCCTTGGCGGGCTCCTTGCCCTCACCGGCGTTGATGGTGAGCACCACGGGCATCCCCGGCAGGTCGGCGCGGACCGACTGGCAGAGCTTGTAGAGGTCGGCCTCGGTGATCTCGGCGAGGGCGACCGGGTGGACGGTGCCGTCCTTCTCCTTGACGATGCCGCCGTACTGCTTGAAGCCGTCGCCCTCGAGCCGGTCAGCGCTGATCTTGAAGGTCTGGCCGGAGACGGTGATGTCGGAGGCGATCGCTCCGGTCGACATGCCGAACAGGATGGCGCCGGCGGCTGCGGTCGCGGGCACCATCATCGCGGCGAAGCGCCGCCACCTGGTACGTCCGGGGTTCTCAGTCTGCACAGATTCCTCCTCGGTGGGCCGGCGCTCCTCGGGGTGGCTGGTCGACGGGCGCCCGGGCCGGGCCGCGGCGACTGTTACCAGCCGGTAACGAACGCGCGTCTGATGGTGCACCCGCCGAGGCGTACGTCACAAGGGGCAACATTACTCACAGGTAACCCATCGACCGGCGCGCCACCTCCGCGCTCACCGTCCGCAGCCGACCGAGTCGATCGACAGCGGAGGAAAGCCCGCGAATCGGGCGCGCTCCGGCGCCCGCCGTCACCTTGCGCGTTCAAACCATCGACGCGTCACGATTCGATAACGCCGCCCATCATGACGACACAGAGCGGGGGCGGGTCGACCACCGGTCGACCCGCCCCGACGTGCTCCGCGTCAGCGCTTCTCGGCTTCGTCCTCCAGGCCCGGCCGCTGGGCCGGCACCGTCGACTCCTCGTCGGCGCGCCAGTTCGTCGACGCCGGCGGGATCTCGTCGCTCAACGGGCCACCGGCGGGCGCCTCGTCACTCGACGGGCCACCGGCGGGCGTCTCGGCGAGCCGGTGCCGCGCGGTCGCGTCGCCGCCGTTGCTGCGCAGCACCAGCAGCATGCCCGCCAGCAGGGCGAGCACGCCCAGCACACCAGCGCCGATGGGCACGTACGTCCGGACCATGCCGATCTTCAAGCGGTTGCCCTTGGCCGTCTCCACGCTCTTGGCGACGGTGTCCTCGGTGTACTTGAAGTCCGCGTCGAGCAGCACGGTGGTCGGCCCGCTGTCCGGCCGGAACTCCTTGTGCTGCTGCTCCCGCACATTGAGGTAGGCGCCGGTGACCGGGTCCACCCAGAGCGTACGGGTGTTGCTGTAGACCACCTTCCCGCTCGTGGCTCCGGGCGCGAAGCGGCCGATCAGCGTCTTGACGTTGCTCTCCGGGGTGTTCAGCGTCTCGTTCTCGATCCGCTGCTCGAACCGGTAGGCCTCGATGCCCTTGACGTCCTCGGTGCCGGTGAACTTGGCCGGCGTGGCCCGCTTCAGGTCACGGTCGAAGACCGCGTACTCCTTCTTCTTGGTGTCGAAGGGGAACTTGTAGACCTGACCCTCGTAGGCCACGTTGCCGACCGGCGTCTGCTCCGCGCCGCTCTCGTTCAACCACTGCTCGTCCCAGTCGGCGGCGGCGCCGCTGGCCCGGTCGAGAGCCAGCTCGGTGCTGTACTGGCTGAACACCTCTCCGTTGGAGTTCTTGACGGTCTGGTAGACGTCCCAGATGACCGCCTTGCCGGCGAGCTCCTTGGGCAGCCGATCGGCGGTGTCCTCCGGCTGGGGGATCACCTCGACGGTCGACACGAGCGTCGCCTGCGGAACCTCGATGCTGACCGTGTCCCCCGCGACCGTGACCTTGAGGGCGCGGGCGTCGACCGCCTCCGCCCTCGACGTCGTCCGGTCGAGGTCATAGGGAAGCTTGGTCACCGAGGGCGCGAGGTACAACGGCAGCCCGACTGCGATGACCAGCAACAAGACGCCGAGCCCGAAGAGCGCGGCGCCCACACGAAGCTTCACTCATCCTCCTGTAACCTGCCGCCCCGACGCCTGTCGTACGGGCCGTCCGATCCCTACCATGGCCGGCAGGTTACCGCTCGGTTACCTCCACCGCGACCCCCTGGATGTCCAGATGTCCTCAGCCGCCGTGTCATCGGCACCAGAGCCAACGGTTGGCGCCCGGCTGCCCGCCCTGGACGCGCTCCGCGCCCTCGGCGCGACCGCCGTCGTCGCGCACCACGTCGGTTTCCACACGGGCGCGACCGGCAACGCCGAGTGGGGAGGCTGGCTGGCGCGCCTGGACGTCGGGGTGGCGATCTTCTTCGTGCTCTCGGGCTTCCTGCTGTTCCGGCCCTGGGCGCTCAGCGTCGCGACCGGTCGGCCCCGGCCGGCCACCGGCCGCTACCTGTGGCGGCGTGCGCTGCGCATCCTGCCGGCGTACTGGCTGACGGTGGTGACCTGCCTGATCGTGCTGCCGCAGAACCGGCCGGCCCCGGCCGCCGACTGGCTGCACCATCTGACCTTCACCCAGATCTACGCCCCCGGGCTGCTGCGCAACGGGCTCAGCCAGACCTGGAGCCTGGCCACGGAGGTCGCGTTCTACCTCATCCTCCCGCTGATCGCGGTGCCGGCCACCGGCCGGACCTGGCGGCCCGTACGGACCGTGCTCGCCGCCTGCGGCGGCCTGCTCGTCACGGCGGGCTGGCTGGTGGCCATGGCCCTCGGCTGGCTCGACATGGGGCTGCACACGACGTGGCTGCCCGCGTACGGCGGGTGGTTCGGCGCGGGCATGGCGCTGGCGGCCGCGCACGTGGCGTTGCGCACCGGCACCGCCCCTGCCGCCTTCCGCATCCTCGACGACCTCGCGGCCGCCCCGGTGGCCTGCTGGACCGCGGCGGTCGGGCTGCTCGCGATCGCCACCACCCCGGTGGCCGGGCCCCGGGACCTCACCGAGCCGTCCCCCGCGGCGTTCGCCGTGAAGCTCACCCTCTACCTGGCGGTCGCGGTGCTGATCCTGGTGCCGGTCGCGTTCGGGCGGCCCAGCCGGATCCAGGTCGCGCTGGGCGCCGCACCGGCCCGGTGGCTCGGTGCCGTGTCGTACGGCCTCTTCCTCTGGCACCCGCTGGTGCTGGAGGTCATCTACGTGGTGGACCAGCGCCCGCTCTTCACCGGCGGCCTGGTCAGCACGTTCGCGCTCACCATGGCCGGCGGGCTCGCCTACGCCACCGTCAGCTACTACGGCATCGAACGGCCGCTCCAGCTGCTCGGCAGCCAGCGACGGGCGCGCCGCCCGGCCGCACCGGCGGAGGACCGGTCGGTCCCGGCAGTCGGCACCGCACGCTGAGTAGCGATGGCCCAACGGCCATTGCCCACGCCGACTCCGAGCCCCTAGTGTGACGCGCGTCGCTAAATTACTTGAGAGTAGGAATCGCGTGCACCCTGCCGGCACTCCGAGGCATGTGCTGTTCCTGAACTGGCGGGACACCCGCAACCCCGAGGGCGGTGGCTCCGAGGTCTACATCGAGCGGGTCGCCGCCGAGCTGGTCAGGCACGGGCACCAGGTCACGGTCTTCTGCGCGGCACACCAGGCGGCTCCCGCCGAGGAGACCAACGAGGCGGGCGTTCGGCTGGTCCGCCGCGGCGGCCGCCACACGGTCTACGCCTGGGCGGCGCTCTCCTACCTCGCCGGGCTCGTCGGCCTGGGCCCGCTCTCGGCGCGGCGGTGCGGACGCCGCCCGCAGGTGCTGGTCGACGTCTGCAACGGCCTGCCGTTCCTCGCCCCGCTCTGGAGCCGCCGGCCGGTGCTCATGCTCGTCCACCACGTCCACCGCCAGCAGTGGCCGGTGGTGCTGGGCCCACGGGCGGCCCGGTTCGGCTGGTGGGTGGAGTCACGGCTCGCCGTCCGCGTCTACCGGCACTGCCGGTACGTCACCGTCTCCGAGGCCACCCGCGCCGAGCTGGCCACCCTCGGGGTGGCCCCGGAGCGGGTCACGGTGGTGCACAACGGCACCCCGCAGCTGCCCCCCACGGACGCCGGTCGGGCACCGTACCCGCTGCTCGTGGCGCTCGGCCGGCTCGTTCCGCACAAGCGGGTCGAAGTGGCCCTGCGCACCGTCGCGGCCCTCGCCGGCGAGCTGCCCGGACTGCGGCTGGTCGTCGCCGGTCAGGGCTGGTGGGAGGCACACCTGCGCCAGCTCGCCGAGGAGCTGGGCATCGCCGACCGCGTCGAGTTCCGGGGCTTCGTGACGGAGGAGGAGAAGGCGGACCTGCTCGCCGCGGCCTGGGTGGCCCTGACCCCCTCCCTGAAGGAGGGCTGGGGACTCACCATCGTGGAGGCCGGTGCCGCGGGCACTCCGACGGTGGCGTTCCGGAACGCCGGCGGTGTCGCCGAGGCCGTGGTCGACGGACGCACCGGGCTGCTCGCCGAGGACGTCGACGACTACATCGCCAAGGTGCGGGACCTGCTGCGCGACGACGAGATGCGGCAGCGGACGGGGGCGGCGGCCCGGGCGCACGCCGCGTCGTTCACCTGGCCGGCGGCTGGTGAACGGTTTGCGGCCCTGGTCACGACGGGTGCCGTGGCCAGGGCCGGAGAGCGGCCGGCAGAGGCCTGTTACCTGGTTCCGTAGATCACGGGCGTGAAGGGGTCCGGCTTGCCGGCCTTCTGCGCCGCCTCGCGGGCGCTCTTGGCGCTGTCCCGCGCCTCGGCGGCGCTGGCGGTGGCGGCAGCGGCGAGCCCGCCGAGTGCCAAGACCCCGAGCAGTGCTGCAACCAGGCCCGACACCAGCAGCGTGAGGGCTTTACGCATGCCAATCCTCCCCTGTCGAAATATGCGAGCGGGACGTTACCACGGAGTAGGCCCGGCGGCGTAGCACCGAAAGGGCAGCAAACGCGACCACCAGGAGGGCGCCGACGAGGGCGCCCACGGCCGCCCAACGCCCCGGATCCAGCCGGCTCCGGCGCCATACCGGCGGCGCCGTCGGGTCGCGGTAGAGGGTCAGCGCGGGTCCTTCGTAGACCTTCTCGAGACCGGCGAGCCAGGCCGGGTCGACCGCGTCCGTCGAGCCGCGCTGCACCACCACCCAGCGCACCCCGGTCCCGGCCACCGGCCGGCCGTCCCGGAGCAGCCGCCGCAGTTCGCGGATCCTCGGGTTCTCCCCGGCCACCGTGATGTCGCCGACCCGGAGCGTGTCGTCGGTGAGCACCTCGGCGGGAAGGTAGCGGGGCAGCGGGTCCAGCACCAACCGGTCCGGATTCCACGGATAGGCCCGGTAGGCGCTGAGCGGCAGGGCCAGGACCACACCCGGCTCCTCGGCGGTGACCGCCGCGACGAGACGCCAGTCGGCGGGATAGCTGACCGGCCGCAGCCGTCCCGCGCCGCCGAAGGCCAGGTCCGGCATCACGGCGACCGGCAGCAACGCCGCCCCGGCCAGCATCAGCAGGGCCAGGTCCCGGTCCCACCGGGACACCAGCCGCTCCACCCCCAGGGCCGCGCAGAGCACGAGCGGCAGGGCGTACCCGGCGAGGAACTTCTGACCGTCGCGGAGCAGGCCGGCGCCCGGCACGTGCAGCACCGCCCAGCGCAGCGCGTCGGCCGTGCCCGGCAGCACGCCGAGGGCGGCCAGCAGGAGGCCACCCGCGGCGAGCACGCCCAACCGGAGCCCCACCCCCGCGGGCAGCCGCCGGCGCAGCGGGCCGGCACCGACCGCGGCCACCAGCAGCAGGACCAGCGTCGTCAGCGGGACCAGGGCCCCTGCCCGGCTGCCCGGGGTGGCCTGGGCGCTCCAGATGCCGCCGGTGCCGGCGAGCGCCGCCAGCGGTCCGGCCCAGTTCTCGGCGCGGGCGGCGAACGCCTGCACGCCGGCCGGGTCGGACGTGCCCCCGGCGCCGGTCGCCAGGGCCGCCACCAGCCACGGCGCGTTCAGTGCCAGCAGCGCGCCCACCGCGAGGAGCGCCGACCGACGCCGGCCACGCCCCGGGACCAGCAGCGCCACCGCCGCGAACGCCAGCAGGCCGCCGGTCGGGGTGATCGCGGCGGGTGCCGCGGCGAGCACGAGTCGGGGCAGCGCGCCAGCCTGACCGGCGCGCACCCGCAGCGCGGTCCGCACGATCCAGGGCAGTGCGGCGTACGCCAGCAGCAGCCCCCACTGGCCGATCAGCAGCCGCTCCGCCAGGTACGGCGTCCAGGCGTAGCCCACCGCGGCGACCACCCGGGTGGCCCGCCGGTCCGTCGGCACCAGGTAGCCGGCGCCGACGGCGGCGAACACCACGGCCGCGCCCAGCGCCAGCCGCTGCACCAGCCACCCCGGAACGACCTGGGTGACCAGCGAGACGACGGCGTCCATCGGCACGGCCCGGGGCAGGCTGTCCGCCGGCGCGACGAGCTGCCAGGTCAGCGGCTGCCGTGGCACGAACACCATGTCGAACAGCAGGGCGTAACCCGGTGCCGCGAGCGGGGCGAGCACCACCGCGGCGACGGTGCCGGCGACCGCGTACAGCAGCCAGCGCTCGCGGCGGGTCGGGCCGGTCGGAACGGACATGGCGGGAGGCGGCGACCGCGGGTCAGCGGGCCGGCACGAGGTCGCCGACGGTGATCGCCTTGGTGCAGATCACCACCGACGGGTCGGCGACGGTCACCTCCACGGCCGGGCCGCCCCCCTCCAGCGGGAAGTAGACCTGGTTGAGGCCCCGCCGCACGGCGAACTCGTGGCTGGCCTCGCCGAGCCGGAAGGTGACCGTCGCGTCACCTGAGCTGAGGTAGCCGAAGTAGACGACCCACGGCCACTCCGGCACCGGCCCCTCCAGCGGGATGCGCGTCGTCGCGCCGCCGGCGATCTGGTGGCCGCAGTCGTCGTTCGGCCCGGGAAGGATGCGCCGGCCCTGCACGGTCGCCGGCCGGATCCGGCCGGTGTCGTCGAACGTCGAGGGGTTCTCGGCCTCCGTCACGAACCTGGGCTTCAACTCGGCGGGCCGGAAGAAGTGCGACTGGAGGTTGTCCGGCCAGAAGTAGCCGGCCACCACCCGGTCCGGAACGATGTCGTCCAGGAAGACGGTGTCGGGCGGCGCGGTGGCAAGGTCGGTCTGGGCGGTGGCGAGGTAGTCCCGCCCGTGCTTGGTACGCCAGTTGTCGCCGAACCGGGCGATGCTCCACAGCGTGCCGACGCCGACCGTCGCGATGACCATGATCATGGCGACCAGGCCGACGGCGAAGGCGCCCGGCTCGCGCAGCACCGTCGGCAACGGCCACGAGGCCACGTCGCCCTCTTCGGCGTCCGAGCGCCCGAGCAGGGCGACCCCGACGCAGAGCGCGGCGACCACCACCACGTCGGCGACGTACCTGGGGACCAGGCCGGCCAGCGGGCTGAGCACGCCGCCGAGCCGGGTCGCGGCGAAGAGCAGGGCGACCATGGCGACGTACGAGAGCAGCAGCGTCCAGGCTCGCAGCGCCGACGGCCGCCACCGGACCGTGACCACCACCAGGGTGAGCAGCGCCGCCCAGGACAGCCACATGGGGACGTCGTAGGGGTCGGCCAGCGGCGGGCCGTCACCGGCGTACGACCACCGCCACGGGCCGCCGAGCAGGCCCGGGGCCAGCGTGACCCCGACCAGGTCACCGATGAAGGTCAGCACCTCGCCCGCGGACCCCGGCCGGTTCAGCGCGCCCGCCGGCCGGCTGAGATAGAACACGACGTAGACGGCCGACAGGGCGGTGAGCACCAGCCAGGCCGGCCAGTACCGGCGGGTGGTGGTCACCACGGTCCGGGTCGGGCCGCCGGCGGCGAAGAAGCAGGCGGTCAGGGCGAACAGCAGGGGCACGATCAGCAGCGCCTTGGAGTCGAAGGCGAGCCCGAACGCGATCCACAGGACGACCGCCACCAGGTGGCGCAACCGGCCGGTGCGGGCGTACCGGACCTGCGCCGCGACGGCCAGCACCATCGCCAGCAGCACCGGCAGCATCAACAGCCCGACCAGCCAGAGCGAGGTCGCCTCCAGGGTCAACGGGCTGAACAGCACCATGCAGAGCGGGATCAGCAGCCCCCACCCGGGCCGGAGCAGGTCGCGCAGCAGCCGGTAGAAGGCCACGCCGAGGGCCGCCTGACCGGCCGCCAGCAGCAGCACCCACGGCCAGGTGGCGAAGCCGGCAGCCCGGACCATCAGCCACGCGACCAGCAGACCACCCGGCATGAGGTGGTTGTTGAAGGTGCGCAGGAGGTGGTCGACGGTGAGATCCGCGGCGCTGGCCTGGGCGGCGATGACGAACTCGTCCTGGGAGAACCAGCCACGGGTGGCGATGCCGGCGCGCCAGGCGACGGCCACCACGATCAGGAGGATCGCGACGGCCCGTACGCGGTCGGCCCGCAGCCACCGCACCACCGGCCCGGGCCCGTCCCCGACCGCCGGCGGCCCGTCCGGACGCGCCATCGCCTCAACTTCCGGCATTGACATGGTGCGCAGCCTGCCACACGCTTACCTGCCGTGGGCACCGCCGTTCGCCCGATCACCGGCGGCATCGCGTCCCAGGTCCCGGTACCCACGGGCCCGGTTCCCACGGCGCCCGGCTAACCTCTCGCGATCGCGCCCAACGTCCGCCGGGTCGGTCGGGGTGCCGGAGACAGGGAGCCACATGCGCGCAGAGGCGACACGAGACAGCGGACCGGCGGATCACCGCACCCGACGTATCACCCGCCGGTTCCGCCACCTCGCCGTCTGCATCGTCCTCTCCGCGCTCGCGTTCCAGCAGGAACCCGGGCTGACCGTCCCGGACACCAAGGTCGACCTCAACGTCAACCCCGCGGGCTGGCTGCTCCGCTCGCTGCATCTGTGGGATCCCACCGGCACCTTCGGCCAGCTGCAGAACCAGGCGTACGGATATCTCTGGCCGATGGGGCCGTTCTTCCTGTTCGGGTCGGAACTCGGCCTGCCGGCCTGGGTGGTGCAGCGGCTCTGGTGGGCGCTTCTGTTCTGTGTCGCCTACCTGGGGGCCGTCCGGCTCGCCGGCCGGCTCGGCATCGGCACCCCGGCCGCCCGGATGATCGCCGGGGTCGCCTTCGCGCTGTCCCCGCGCATCCTCACCCAGCTCGGCTGGTCCTCCGTCGAGTCCTGGCCCAGCGCGATCGCCCCGTGGGTGCTGATCCCGCTGGTCGGCCTCGCCCACGGCCGACCCGTCCGGCGCGCGGTCGCCGGCTCGGCCGTCGCGGTCGCCTGCGCCGGCGGCGTCAACGCGACCGCCGTCTTCGCGGTCGTCCCGCTGGCGCTGCTCTGGCTCGCCACCCTCCAGCCGGTACGCCGCCGGATCACCGCGCTCGCCGCCTGGTCCGGCGCGGTCGCCCTGGCCACCGCCTGGTGGCTGGTCCCGCTGCTGGTGCTCGGCCGGTACAGCCCGCCGTTCCTCGACTACATCGAGTCCGCCCGGTTCACCACCAGCGTCACCGACGCGGTGACCGTGCTGCGCGGCGCCTCCTACTGGGTGGCCTACCTCGGCGGGCCGTTCGGCCCGACCCTGCCCGCCGGGGCGCAGCTGGCCACCGACCGGGTGCTCGTCGCCGCGACCCTGGCGGTCGCGCTGCTCGGCGTCGTCGGGCTGTCCCGACCGGGCATGCCGCACCGGCGGTTCCTCGTCACCGGTCTCCTCCTCGGCGTCGCGCTCGTCGGGCTCGGGCACGTCAGCGACCTGCCCAACGTCCTGGCCGGCCCGGAGCGGGACTTCCTCGACGGCGCCGGGGCGCCGCTGCGCAACGTGCACAAGTTCGACGTCGTGCTGCGGCTCCCGCTCGCCCTGGGCGTGGCCCACCTGCTCGGCCTCCTCATCCGGGTGGCCCGGAGCGTTCCGGCGCGGCGGCGCCGGCGGGCCACCGCGGTCGCCTGGCTCGCCGCCGGTGTCGCCGCCACCGCTGTCGTCGGCGTCGCCGGTCCGGCGGTGGCCGGCGGGCTGGCCACGCCGGGTGGGGTGACGAAGGTGCCCCGCTACTGGTCGGAGGCGGCCGACTGGCTCGACGCGCACACCGGACGGGGCCGGGTGCTCGTGGTGCCCGGCGCCCGGTTCCCCTCGTACGACTGGGGCAGCACCACGGACGAGATCGCCCAGCCCCTGCTCGACGGGCGCTGGGCGGTCCGCAACGCCATCCCGTTCACCCCGCCCACCACCATCCGGCTCCTCGACGCGGTCGAGGCGGCGCTGGCCAACGGCGACGGCTCGGCCGGCCTGGCCGACCTGCTCGCCCGCTCCGGGGTCAGCCACGTGCTCTTCCGCGCCGACCTCGACCACGGCCGCTCGACCACGGCCCGGCCGGCGGTGGTCCGCCAGGCGCTGGAGCGGACACCGGGACTCACCCTGGTCGCCGGCTTCGGCCCGGTCCGCGGCGGTGGGGCCACGGACGGAGTGTTCCGGGACCACGGCCTCGACGTACCGACGCGGGCCCTGGAGGTGTTCCGCGTCGACCGCCCGGTCGAGCCCGTCGTCGCCTACGACCGGGACGACGTGACCACTGTCGTCGGCGGCCCCGAGTCGCTGCTGGAGATGGCCGCCGCCGGGCAGCTCACCGCGGCGCCGACGGTGCTGGCCGGGGACGCGACGGACGCCGCCGGAGCGGTCACGCTGACCGACGGGCTGCGCCGGCGGGACGTCTCCTTCGGCCGGCTGCGGGACACCTCGGCGACGCTCACCGCGTCCGACTCCTTCGACGTGCCCGCGCCGGCGCACGACTACCTGCCCGACTGGGGTGCGGACCAGGCCACCGTGGCCCGGTACGACGGCATCACCGCCGTCCGGGCGTCCAGCTCCCGGGCGCAGGTCGGGGTACGCGGCGGCGCCCGCCCCGAGCACCAGCCGTTCGCCGCCCTGGACGGCGATCCGGGCACCTCGTGGCAGTCGGCGCCGGACACCGCGGGGGCGGACCAGTGGCTGGAGGTGACCCTCGCCGCGTCCACCCGGATCAGGCAGGTGCGGGTGAAGTTCGACCTCGGGGCCGACACGGTGCCGACGAAGGTGGTCGTCACGGCCGGCTACGAGAGCCTGGCGGTCGAGTCGTTCGGCGACACCATGACGTTCGACCTGCCGGGGGTGCACGCCACGCGGGACCTGCGGATCGCGATCGAGGCCACCATCGGGCAACGGCCCGGCTCCGGCACCGTCGGTATCTCCGAGATCGAGATCCCCGGCCTGCGCACCGGACGTACCCTCGCGATGGCCGCCCCACCGGCGACCGACCGGCCGGCAACCGTCGTCGTCTCCGCCGCCCCGACCACGCCGGCCTGCTTCTTCGTCGACGGCCGGCCCCGGTGCGCCGCGGACGCCGCCCGCGGCTCGGAGGACGGTCGGTCGATCGACCGGACGTTCGACCTGCCCACGTCCGGGACGTACACGGCCCGCGTCTGGGCCCGTCCGGAACCCGGCGGCGCCCTGAACGCGGTCCTGGACCGGCAGGTGGCCGCCGCGCAGCCGCTGCGCCTGGCCCCGGCCGTGACGGCCTCCTCGACGGTCGTACCGGACCCGGCGGCCCGCCCGGGAGTGGCCGTCGACGGGGACCCGGCGACCGCCTGGTCGCCCGCGCCGGGTGACGAGAACCCGATCCTGCATCTGTCATGGCCCCGCCCCCAGGTCATCAGCGGGCTGCGCTTCTCCCTCGACCCCGAGGTCGCGGCCTCCAAGGTCGGCAGTGTGCGGGTGGTGGGTGACGACGGCGTGCGCGGCGGGCTGTTGGCCCGGAACGGTCAGCTCACCCTGCAACCGCCGATGCGCACCGACGAGATCACCATCCAGTTCCTCGACAAGCCGTCCGCCTACAGCCAGGACCCGTACGGCGAGAAGGCGCCGGAGCCGCTGCCCATCGCGGTCGGCGAGGTGAGCGTCCTGCCCGCCAGTCCCGCCCGGGCGCCCGACCTGGACGCCCCGGTGAAGCTCGCCTGCGGCTCCGGCCCCACGCTGGAGATCGCCGGCGCGCAGGTCCGCACCGCGCTGACCGCCACCGTCCGGGACCTGCTGGAGGCGCGGGAGGTGCCCGCCGTACCGTGCGGCGCGGCCGGCACCGGTGGGCTGGTCCTGGCCAGCGGCCAGTCCCGGCTGCTCGCCACCCCCGGCGAGCTGGCCCGCGCGACCCGCGTCGCGCTCGTACCGGGTCCGGCGCAGTCCCGCGTCGCCCCGCAGGCCTCGTCCGTCGAGGTGGCGGACTGGTCGGCCACCGAGCGCCGGGTGCGGGTCGCCGACCGGCCCGTCGACCGGGTCCTCGCGGTACGGGAGAACACCAACGCCGGGTGGCGGGCCACGATCGACGGCAAGGTCCTGGCCCCGCTGATCGTGGACGGCTGGCAGCAGGGCTGGCTGCTGCCGGCGGGGACGTCCGGCGAGGTGGTGCTCCGCTTCGTGCCCGACACGGCGTACCGCGCCGGGCTGTTCCTGGGCGGTGTGCTGCTCGTCGGGGTGGTCGTCCTCGCCGTGCTTCCGGAGCGCCGCCGTGCCACGCCGTCGGCCGTCGTCCGGCCCGCGCGGCGGCGGGGGCGGGGTTCGGTGCCGCTGCTGGTGGCAGGGGCGGCGGCGGTGATCCTGTGGGGCGGGCTCTTCGGCGCTGTCCTGGTCGCGGTCGGCCTGGTGCTGGCCGTACAGGGTCCGCTCCGGCTCCCGTGGCCCCACGATTCCCGCCGGGCCCGGCTTGCCGTCCGGCTTGCCTGGACGTGGCTGCCGGCGGCCCTGCTGCTGCTGGCCGGCTGGCTGCACCTCACCGTCGCGCAGCGGCACCTGGCCGCGGGCCCGCAGCTCGCGACGCTGCTCGCCCTGGGCTGCCTCTGGTTGACCACTACCGTCCGGCGCCGACCGGTACGTCCCGTCGCCCCGCCGCCGGCCGACGCACCGCCGACCGACCCGCCGCGGGGAACGGACGGCCCGGCCCGCTCGTGGCGCGACACCGACCTCTCCGCGATCACGTGAGCCGGGGCGGGGCGGACATGACGCACACCCGGGCGACGAGAGCGGGCGCGGGACGGCTCGGCACGGCCGGCGCCGCCGTCATGGTGGCCGGGACGGCGGGCAACGCCCTGGCCTACCTGGTGCCGGTGCTGGCCGCCCGGCGGCTCGACGCGGCAGAGCTCGGGGTGCTCGCGACCGCGCTCGGGCTGGTCGCCATCGCCAGCGTTCCGGGCCTCGGCCTGCAGTTGGCGGTGGCGGTGCACCACGCCCGGCACGGCCACACGCCGGCGCGCCGAGCGACCCTCACGACCGCCGCGCTCTCCGGCGGCGTCCTGGTCGCCGCGACCCCGCTGCTCGCCACGGTGCTGCGCATCCCCGCCGAGGTCCCGCCCCTGCTGGCGGTCACCACGGTCGCCGTGGTGCTCTCCTCCCGCCGGCTCGGCGAGCTGCAGGGGGGCCAGCGGTTCCTGCGCCTCGCCCTCGGCATGGCCCTGCTGGCCGCCGGACGGTACGGCGGCGTGATCCTCGGCCTGCTGCTCGGCGCCGGCCTCACCGGGTCGCTGCTCGCCGGCGCGCTCCTCGCCACCCTCACCCCGCTGGCGCTGGCGCGCCTGGCCGCCGCGCCGACCCGGCCCGCGTCCGCCGCCCCGGAGTCGTCCGTCGCCGACCCGGCGGCACCGGCACCGGTGCTCACCGCCGCCCAGGTCGTCACCGGCTGCGGGGCGACGCTGGCGATGCTCGTGGTCTCCTACGCCGACCTCCTGCTGGCCCGCCAGCTGTTGCCGCCGTCCGAGTCCGGGGCGTACGCGGTGGGCACCGTGCTCGCCAAGGGCGCGTTGTGGGCGCCGCAGGTCGTCACCGTGCTCGCCCTGCCCCGGCTGGCGCGGGGCGACCGGCGCAGCCGGGCCGTCGCGCTCACCGTGACCGGGGCGTGCGGGCTGGTCCTGGTGCTGGCCTCGGCGCTCGGCGGCGGACTGGCCTTCCGGCTCGCCGGTGGCGCGGACTACGTACACCTCGGTGCGCACGCGCCCGCCTTCGCCGCGATCGGCGCCCTGTACGCGGTGGTCTTCGTGCTGCTCAACGCCCAGGTCGCCGCCGGTGCCCGCTGGCCGGCCGCGCCGCTCTGGGCGGCCACCGTCGGGCTGGTGGTGGTGGCCGGGGCGATCGCGCCGCACACCTTCACGGGCCTGCTGTGGAGCGCGCTGGGCACCGCCGTGGCCGCGCTGGTGGCGATGGCCGTCACCAGCCGCCGGGGGCGCGCCGCGGCCACCCCGGTTGCCACGCCCGCGGCCGCACCGGCCACTCCGAGCTGACCGGCCGATCAGTCGCCGGCGGCCAGCCAGCTGTGCAGCAGGTGGTGGTCGATCGAGTCGATCCGGCCCAGCGGCCGCCCCGCCGCCATCCGCTCCCGCAGCTCCGCCCGGGTGAACCAGCGCGCCGCCACCAGTTCGTCGCCGTCCACCCGGACCTCGGTCGAGGCCGCCGTCGCCCGGAACCCGACCATCAGCCCGGCCGGGAACGGCCAGGCCTGCGAGCCCTGGTACGTCACGTCGACCACGGTCACCCCGGCCTCCTCGACCAGTTCCCGGCGAACCGCGTCCTCCAGGCTCTCGCCGATCTCCACGAAGCCCGCCAAGGTCGACCAGGAGTCCTCCGCCGCGCCCCGGTGCCGGGCCAGCAGGCACCGATCCGGCTCGCCGGGCGACTCGACCAGCACGATGACCGCCGGCTCGATCCGGGGGAAGAGCAGCCGACCGCAGCCGGCGCCCATGCAGGAACGGGTGTGGCCGCCGTCGCGGGCCACCGTCGCCGCCCCGCAGCCGCCGCAGAACCGCTGACCCCGGTGCCAGTGCAGCAACCCCTTGGCGTACGCCTGGACGGCCGCCTCGGCCGGCCCGAGCCCGCCCACCAGGGCCCGCACGCCCACCGCCTCGGCCGCGCCGGCCAGCTCGCACGCCTCGGCCTCGCCCCGGCCGGAGAGGTCGACGGCGAACACCGCCCGGCCGGCGTCCAGCCCGAGGAACACCGTCTCGTCGGCGGCGGCGGGCAGCCCGGGTGCCCCGGCCGCGGAACGGCGCACCGGCACCCGGTCGGCGGAGACCAGGGAGCGGTCCCGCCACAGCGCCAGCAGCACGGTCTCCGGGTCGGTCAGCCGCGCGGTGATCCACGCCGGGTCGGCGCGCAGCGCCGCCGCCCGGTCCAGCCAGCCACCGCCGTACGCCAGGGTCCGCTCGTCCGTCCGCACCCGGCCACCGTCCCACGATCCGGACCGGCGCGGGAGCCCGCCGGAGGGTGACGACGGCGACACCCGGGGACGGCGGACGACGCGGTCCGGACGCCCGCCGGAACGGAGACTCCCGGCCGGCCCGAGCGTTGGTTACCGTAGGTGTCTCCCGTGGGGGAAGCGGTCCCCACGTGGTACTTCCGATCGAGGTTGCTGTGACGCTGTACGGCGAAAAGGTGCCTTCCGCCGACGACCGGCCCACCGTCAAGGTGACGCCGGTGAGCTGGCCCGACGTCGAGCCGGATCCGGCCGCCGCATCCACACGGGGCGGCGCCGGGAAGCCGGGGCGGTCCCGTCGCGGGCGGGTGCTGCTCGCCGGCGGCATCGTCGCCGCCGTGCTGGCCGCGGGCACCGGTCTCGGCGCCTACGCGTACGCCGGCGACGTGCCCCGGGGCACCACCGTCCTCGGCACCGAGCTGGGCGGCCGGAGCCGGGCCGAGGCGGCCGAGGCGCTCCACGCCGAGCTGGCACGCCGCGCGGCGGCGCTGAACGCCCCGCTCACCGTGGCCGTGGGAGAGAAGACCGCCGAGCTGAAGCCGGCCGACGTCGGGCTCGCCGTCGACGTGGACGCCACCGTGGCCGCGGCCGCCGCCGCCGAGGCGCACCCGGTGAGCCGCCTCGTCGGCTCCCGCACGGTCGAGCCGGTGGTGACCGTCGACACCGCCCGGCTAGAGGCCGCGCTGCGCAGGGCCATGGGCGACCAGGGCCGCGAGATGACCATGCCGGCCATCATCTTCACCGGCACCACCCCGAAACCGGTCTACCCGAAGCCGGCGCTGACCGTCGACGCGGCCGGCGCGGCCCACGCGGTGAAGGCCGGCTGGCTGGCCGGCGCGCCGGTGACCGTGCCGCTGGTCGAGAAGTGGCCGGCGAGCACCCGCGAGGAGGTCGACCGTTTCCTCGCCGAGCTGGCCCGGCCGGCCGTCGCGGCGCCCGTCACGCTCACCACCGACGGCGGCTCGGTCAGCATCCCGCCCGCCGCCATCGCCCGCGGGCTGCGCTTCGCGGCCGACGACGCGGGCAAGCTGACCCCCCGTGTCGACGTCAAGCGGCTGCGGACCGCGCTGGGCGACCGGCTGGCGAAGCTCGAGGTCGCGCCGAAGGACGCCGGGCTGACCATCAGCGGCGGCAAGCCGAAGGTGCTCCCGGCCCGGGCCGGACGGCAGGTCGACGCCACGGCGCTCGGCCGCGACCTGCTCGCCGTCCTGCCGAAGACGGACGGTCGCACGGTGACCGTGGCGCTGAAGCCGGCTGAGCCCGAGCTGACCGAGGCCAAGCTCGCCGAGCTGGGCATCAAGGAGCGGGTCTCGACCTTCACCACCCGGTTCCCCGGCGGTCTCTCCTCACCGCGCAGCCAGAACATCGTCCAGGCCGCCAAGGACGTGGACGGCACCATCGTGCAGCCGGGGGAGACCTTCTCGCTCAACGGCCACACCGGCGAGCGCGGCTACGACCAGGGGTACAAGGACGCGCCGACGATCGTCAACGGCAAGCTGGTGCCGGGCGTGGGCGGCGGCGTCTCGCAGTTCACCACGACGCTCTTCAACGCCAGCTACTACGCGGGGCTGCAGGACGTCGAGCACAAGCCGCACTCGTTCTACTTCAGCCGCTACCCCGCGGTCATCGAGTCGACCATCTACTGGCCCCAGCTCGACTTCAAGTTCCGAAACAACACCCCGTACGGCGTTCTGATCGACACCTCCTACACCTCCAGCACGATCACCGTGTCGATGTGGAGCACCAAGATCTACGACAGCGTCAAGACCGAGTACGGCCCGCGCCGGAACATCACCCAGCCGAAGACGGTCTACCTCGATCCCGGCCCGGACTGCATCGAGGCCGCCGGCAGCGTCGGCTTCGCCCAGGACGCCTACCGGGTCATCAGGAAGGACGGCAAGGTGGTGAAGCGGGAGAAGTTCAGCTGGCGCTACGACCCGGAGCCGCGCTTCATCTGCGCCAAGCCGCCCGCCTGACGCGCGCACGCACGGAAAAGCCCCGCCGGCCACGTCGCCGGCGGGGCTTTCTCCTGTCGTACGCCCTCAGGGCCGCGCCTCGGCCAGCCCTCGCCGTACGCCCTCCGCGTCGCGGTCGGTGCCGTACACCGGGGTGTCCGGCTGCTGCCGCCAGCTCTCGTCGAGCGTGCCGGCGTCCACCGGGTCGAAGCCCAGCGCGTCCACCAGTTCCATGACCAGACGCTTGGCGTCGGCGTCGTCCGCGGCCACCGGAAGCGCGATCCGGTCCGGCGTGCCCGCAGGCTTGCCGTTGTCCATGAGGTGCGCGGCCTGGATGTTGTTGAAGACCTTCACCACCCGGGCGCCCTTCAGGTGGTCGGCCGTCCAGCGGCTGGAGCTGAGGCTGCGGTCCAGCAGCTCGGCGATGTCGCCGTCCCGCTGGGGGTAGTAGTTGTCCGCGTCGACGACCACCTTGCCGTCGAAGAGCGGCGCCGGCAGGTCCGGCACCGCCTTGACCGGGATGGCGATGACGACCAGCTCCGCGCCCTGGACGGCCTCCTCCAGGGTGCCGGCCGTGGCGCCGGTCTCCGTGGCGAGGTCGGTCAGGCTCTGCGGCCCGCGCGAGTTGGCCACCGTGACGTCGTGGCCCAGCGTGCGCAGCCGACGGGTGAGGCTGCCTCCGATGTGCCCCGACCCGATGATTCCGATCTTCATGACCACTCCTGCCTCCGCCAGCGCCTGGCGGTCAGTTCCGGCCGAACCATCAGCAGGTACCCCGACCGGTCCGTCCCGATCGTGGGACGACGCGTACACCACGTCACGTTTCCCGCCGGCCCGACGGGGCAGGCACGGGCGGGTCCCGCACCGACGGTACGAGACCGGGCCGGGCGGCCGGGGCGATTCACGGAAGCGGGCCACAAACGCAGTCAGGGCCACCCCGAAGGGT
>NZ_JBSSLX010000015.1:0-51478 GCF_053890995.1 Micromonospora sp. I033
CGCGGAGGCGGCGTACCTCGGCGCGCCAGCGGGCGGTTGCCGCCGGGTCGGTGGTGGTGCGCAGGCGGCGCCAGAGCGCCGTGAGGTCGTCCCCGTTGCCGCCCAGCGTCTCCTCGGCGAGCAGCGCCACCACCTCGGCGGCCCGGTCGGCGCCGACCCGCTCCGCGCCGTCGAGCAGCGCCCGGGCCAGCCGGGGATGCGCCCCGGCGGCCGCGATGGCCCGGCCCCGGGCGGTGATCCGGCCGTCCGCGTCGATCGCGCCGAGCGTCGTCAGTGTCTCCCGGGCGACGGCCAGCGCGGCCGGCGGCGGGGGGTCGGGCAACGCCAGCCCGGTGCCGTCCGGGGTGCCCCAGGCGGCCAGCTCCAGCGCGAACCCGGTCAGGTCGGCGGTGGCGATCTCCGGCTCGGGCTGCGGGGCGAGCCGGGCGTGCGTCGCCTCCGACCAGCACCGGTAGACCGCGCCGGGCGCCTCCCGCCCGGCGCGGCCGGCCCGCTGGGTGGCCGCCGCCCGGGACACCGGCACGGTGACCAGGGCGCCCAGCCCGCGGGCCAGGTCGGTGCGGGCCACCCGGCTCAGCCCGGCGTCCACCACGACGCGGACGCCGGGCACGGTCAGGCTGCTCTCCGCCACGGCGGTGGCCAGCACCACCCGGCGCCGGTCGACCGGTCGCAGTGCCGCGTCCTGCGCCGAGCCGGGGAGCCGGCCGTGCAGCGGCAGCACGGCGACCGCGTCGCGCAGATCGGCCAGGCGGCCGGCCACGGCGGCGATCTCGCCGGCGCCGGGCAGGAAGACCAGCACGTCGCCGTCCCGCTCGTGCAGCGCCCGGCGCACCGTCGCCGCCACGTGGTCCAGCAGCGCCGGGTCGACCCGGCCCGCTCCGGGCGCGGCGACCGGGCGGGGCGGCGGCGCCCAGACCCGGTCCACCGGGTGCAGGGCGGCCTCCGCCCGGACCACCGGTGCGGGGTCGCCCCCGCCGAGCAGCGCGGCGAACCGGTCCGCCCGTGGGGTGGCCGACATGGCCAGCAGCCACAGGTCCGGCCGGAGTGTGCCGCGGGCCTCGACGGTGAACGCCAGTGCCAGGTCGGCGTCGAGCTGCCGCTCGTGGCACTCGTCGAGCAGCACCGCGCCGACCCCGGGCAACTCCGGGTCGTGGTGCAGGCGGCGGACCAGCAGGCCGGTGGTGACCACCTCGACCCGGGTACGCGGGCCGACCCGGCGCTCGCCGCGCACGGCGTACCCGATCCGCTCGCCGACCCGCTCGCCGAGCAGGGCGGCCATCCGGTGCGCGGCGGCCCGGGCGGCCACCCGGCGGGGCTGGGCGATCACCACCCGGCCGGGGACCTCGGCGGCCACCGCGAGCGGCGCCAGGGTGGTCTTGCCGGTGCCCGGCGGTGCCACCAGGACCGCCGCGCCGGCCGCCCCCAGCGCCTCGACCAGCGCGGGCAGCACCGGCCGGACCGGCAGGTCCAGGGAGACGTCGGAGAGCACGGACCCACTCTCGCACCCCCGCCGGGGCGGTCCGCGCGGGGTCCTGTTCGACTTCTCACATTGACCGTGACCGTTTCCTCGCGTGGAGTGACGGTCATGGCGATGATGGCGTACGACGAACCCACGGCCGCCGCCTTCGCGGCGAACCGGCACCTGCCGCCCGACGGCCTGGCCGGCTGGCGCGCCGCGGTGTCCCGGCATCTGCCCGTCGGTCCCGGCGACCGGCTGCTCGACCTGGGGGCGGGCACCGGCACCTGGGCGGCCGCCTTCCGGGGCTGGTACGGGGCGGACGTGGTGGCGGTCGAGCCGGCGGCGGCCATGCGGGCCCGCTCGGCGTACCCGGGCATGGTGGCCGGTCGGGCGGAGGCGCTGCCCCTCGCGGCGGCCGGCCTGGACGGCGCGTGGCTCTCCACGGTGGTCCACCACCTGCCCGACCTGCCGGCGGTCGCCGCCGAGCTGCGCCGGGTGCTGCGGCCCGGCGCGCCGGTGCTGATCCGGTCGGTCTTCGCCGGCCGGGGCGGCGGGGTCACCCTGTTCCGCTGGTTCCCGGAAGCGCTGCGGGTGCTGGATGGCTATCCCTCGGTCGCCGAGGTCTGCGCGGCGTTCGAGGCGGCCGGGTTCGCTCCGGTCGCGCTGGAGCCGGTGCCGCAGGTCACCGCCCCTTCGCTGCGGGCCGCGGCCGACGGGCTGCGGCGCGCCGCGCACACCCCGCTGGTGCTGCTCGACGACGCGGACTACGACCGCGGGGTGGGCCGGCTGCGCGCGGCGGCGCGGCGGACCCCGCACGCCCCGGTGGTCGACACCCTGGACCTGCTGGTGCTGCGCTGAGCGCGGAACGGCCCGGCCGGCGCACCGCCGACCGGGCCTGAGTGGACGTCAACGGTGGCCGGGCCCGCCGACCCGGCCACCGTCGCCACCCCCTAGTACGTTCCGTCGAGCTGCCCGCGCAGCTTCGTGAGCGCCCGGGCCAGCAGCCGGGACACGTGCATCTGCGAGACGCCGATCTGCTCCGCGATCTGCGACTGGGTCAGGTTGCCGTAGAAGCGCAGCGTGAGGATCTTCTGCTCGCGCTCGTCGAGCGTGGCCAGCGCCGGCCCGAGGGCGACCCGCAGCTCGGCCAGCTCGAACTCGCCGTCCTCGCCACCGAGCATGTCGCCCAGCTCGGTGGCCCGGTCGCCGTCGCCGGTCGGGGTGGACAGCGACACCGCGTTGTAGGCGCGCGCGCCCTCCAGGCCCTCCAGGACCTCTTCCTCGGTGAGGTTGAGGTGGCCGGCGATGTCGGCGACCGTCGGCGAGCGGCCGAGGGTCTGCAGCAGCGAGCTGTTGGCGTCGGAGATGGCCAGCCGCAGCTCCTGGAGGCGCCGCGGCACCCGGATGTCCCAGGTGCGGTCGCGGAAGTGGCGCTTCAGCTCGCCGATGATGGTCGGGATGGCGTAGCCGGCGAAGTCGACGCCGCGGGACGGGTCGAACTTGTCGATCGCCTTGATCAGGCCGACGGCGGCGGTCTGCGCCAGGTCGTCGGTGGGCTCGCCGCGGCCGCTGTAGCGGTGGGCGAGATGGTTGGCGAGCGGCAGCCAGGCCTCGATCGCCCGGTCGCGCAGCGCCGGGCGCGACGGATGGTTGGCGGGCAGCGCCGCCATCGCGTTGAGCAGCTCGGCGGCGCTGTCGGTGAGCGCCCGCGGGTCGAGCTTCTCGGAGGTGGACGGCGCTGTCGTCGCCGGCTCGCTGATCGTGTGCGCGGTCATGGGTGGTCCTCCCTGCACCTCGTCCGCGAAACAAAAAGACGTGACGCTTCGGTTTAGCTTCAGTTAGGCCGTTCGGAAGCCACCTTAACCTGATCGGCCGGAGGAAATCTAGCCGAAAGTACGATGTACTTAAGCCGTGGTGCGGCATTAAGTGCCCGAACCGGGGCAGAACCTCTCGGATGGCCGCCCGGGCTCGCCGGACGAGACGGTTGGGCCCGGCCGACCGGACGGACGGGCCGAGGGGCCGACCGGTCAACGTGAAACCCGACACTCGGCGCAGACTGTCGCCTTTCCGTCCTTGTCCCGCCGACGGGACCGCCCGTAGCGTCACGTGTACACGTCTACGGAGGCCTCGTGCTGGATCCCGCCGCTCCGCAACTCGTCGTCAACGCCCGGACCCTGCTGTTCAGCTGGCTCCCGGCGGACCCCGACGCGGTCGCGGCACTCGTTCCGGCCGGCCTCTCCCCGCATCCCGACCACCAGGTCTTCCTCTGCCAGTACGTGGTGGACGACGAGACCCAGACGTCCGGCTTCGGCGCGTACTCGCTGAGCTTCCTCGGTGTCTCACTCGCGGACATGCAGCCGCCCGACGGCGAGACGCCCGGCGGCTGGTGGACCCACTACCTCGCCTCCAGCCCGCGGGTCCGGCAGTACGCGTCCGCCCGTGGCGCTCCCGCCACGGCGGGGGAGACCCTGCTCGACGTCCGGGGCGGGCGGCTCGTCGCCGAGACCTGGACCGACGGGCGGCCGCTCATCCAGGTCACGGCCCGGGTCGGGCACACCGGCACCGAGGCGCACAACGGCCACCACCGCTACCTCACCGCCCGTGACGGCGAGCTGATCGTCGCGGACTACCCGTACGTGGCCGAGCCGGTGTCGCCTTTCGAGGTCGAGTCGGTGGAGTTCCTCGCCCCGGAGCATCCGGTGTACGCGCTCCGGCCGGCCAACCCGCTACAGGTCTGCTGGGGCTTCTACTCGCCCCGGGTGTCGTTCGCGTACCCGGCCCGGCCGAACGCGCTCGACGAGCCGCTGCCGGCCGGCGACCCGGTCGCGGCGGCTCACCAGGTGCCGGCGCGCCGGGCCCGCAGCGGCCTGCCGTCCGGGTCGTAGACCAGCCGGTAGGCGGGCAGCGCCCAGAGCCGGGTGTGCCAGGACAGCCGTTCCGGCCGGTGCGGTCGCAGCCGCCCCGGCGGGCGGGGCCCGGAGCGCCCGGACTCGTGCCACCGCTCCAGCGCCTCCGCCGCCGAGGTGATCGCCGCGACCGCGTCCGCGGGATCCAGCAGGTCGTCGTCCGCACCGCCGTCCGGGTCCCGGTCCAGGTGCTCCCGCCAGAGCCGCAGCCGCAGGTCCCGGGCGAACACCCGGGCGCCGTCGCCCAGCCCCGCCGGGTCGGCCGGGGCCCGCTCGTCCCGGGTCTCGTCCAGCACGGCACAGGACAGCTCGCTGTCGTGGGTCCACGAGCGGCGGTTGAAGTTGTCGCTGCCCACGCTGGCCCAGACGTCGTCCACCACGCAGACCTTCGCGTGCACGTAGACCGGGGTGCCCTCGTGGTTCTGCACGTCGAACACGTGCACCCGGTCGGGGGCGGCCCGGTGGCAGAGTTCGAGGGCCTGCGCGCGGCCGACCATGTTCGGCGGCAGCGCCAGCCGGCCGTCCACGTCCGGGTGCCGGGGCACGACGGCCACCAGGTGCAGCTCCGGCTGCTCGCGCAGGGCCCGGGCGAAGAGGTCGGCCACCTCGGTCGACCAGAGGTACTGGTCCTCCAGGTAGATCAGCCGCCGGGCCCGGCGGACCGCCTTGGTGTAGCCGCGGGCCACCGTCCGCTCGCCGTCCGGGGCGAACGAGTAGCGCGGGCGTACCGCGGGGTAGGTGCGCAGCACCTGGACGTGGTGCGGCCCGCGGGGCGGCGGGTCGGCGGGCTGGTCGGGCAGCGGGTCCGGGCTCAGGTCCGAGCCGCGCAGCCGGTCCCGCAGGTAGGCCATCGGGTTCTCCGAGTCCAGCGGCATCGGGTCGGTCCACCGCTCCCGGAAGGTGGTGTCCAGCGCGCCGACCACCGGGCCCCGGAGCGCGAGCTGGACGTCGTGCCAGGGCGGGCGCGGGCCGTACCGGGGGGACATGGCGACCGCCTGGGGGTCGCCGCCGTGCGTCGCGTCGTCGCGCCGGCTGTGGCAGAGGTCGATCCCGCCGGCGAACGCGATGTCCCGCTCCGGCGCGCCGGGGTGGCGCAGCACCACCAGCTTCTGGTGGTGCGAGCCGCCGCGGCGGACCCGCTGGTCGAGCAGCACCTCCCCGCCGGCGGCGCAGATCGCCTCGCTGAGGTCGCGGTTCTCCTCCTCGCTGTAGGAGAGCGCGTCGAGGTGGGAGCGCCAGATCAGGCCCTTGACGACGACCCCGCGCTGGGCGGCCTGGGCGAACAGCTGCACCACGGTGGGGCCGTCCGGCCGCATCCGCTCGTCCGGGTCGCCGCGCCAGTCGGTGAAGAAGAGGTGGTCGCCGGCCCGGAGGTGCTCCACCTCACTGACCAGCCGGTCGAAGTACGCGCCGCCGTGAATTAACGGCTCAACGAGGTTTCCGCTCGTCCAGACGGGTAACTCAGACCCTGGGTTGGCGCGTTCCTGTGCGGAGAGGAACCAGTGCCGCATCGTCACGTTCCAGCCTCCCGAGGTCGACAACGTCCTCACGGTAGGACCCCCGGCACGGCCCCGCACGCCGACCGCCCCAGGTCGGTGGGGTGCTCGCGTGGGGGTGCACCGGACCCCTGGATCGCGAAACCGAGGAGGCCACAGCATGCCCGCCGAGACGACGAACACCGTGACCGAATACCGCGAGCAGGCGGTGGAGGGGGAACGGGGTGCGCTGGTGGCGGTCCTGTTGATGGTGATCCTCGGGGTGGCCGGCATCTTCGCCGTCTCCTGAGACGCGCCGTCCACCGAGAGCCGGCGACGGGCGCCCCGGAGAACCGGGACGCCCGTCGGCTCGGGCGGTCAGGGGCGGTCGCCCTCGCCGCCGCTGTGCGGCACACGCTCGGCCGGGATGACCCCGAGCCGGCCGGCCTGGTAGTCCTCGACCGCCTGGATCAGCTCGGCCCGGGTGTTCATCACGAACGGGCCGTAGTGCGCCACCGGCTCGCGGATCGGCTGGCCGCCCATGATGTAGAGCTCCAGCGCCGGGGTGTTGGCGTCCTGCCGCGCGTCCGCGGTGACCCGCAGCGCGTCGCCCGGGCCGTGCACCGCGAGCTGGCCGAGGTGGATCGGCCGCCGGTCGGTGCCCACGGTGCCCCGGCCGGCCAGGACGTAGACCAGCGCGTTGAAGTCCGGCCGCCAGGGCAGGCTCAGCTCGGCGCCGGGCTGGAGCGTCACGTGCGCGATGGTGATCGGCGTGTGGGTCGATCCCGGCCCCTGATGGCCGGCGATCTCGCCGGCGATCACCCGGATCAGCGCGCCGCCGTCGGGCGTGGTCAGCAGCGCCGACTCCCGGCCGCGGATGTCCTGGTAGCGCGGCGGGTTCATCTTCGCCACCCGGGGCAGGTTGACCCAGAGCTGGAGGCCGTGGAAGAGGCCGCCGCTCATCACCAGGTGCTCCGGCGGCGCCTCGATGTGCAGCAGGCCACGGCCCGCCGTCATCCACTGGGTGTCGCCGTCGGTGATGGTGCCGCCGCCGCCCTGCGAGTCCTGGTGGTCCATGATCCCGTCGATCATGTAGGTCACCGTCTCGAAGCCCCGGTGCGGGTGCCACGGGGTGCCCTTCGGCTCGCCCGGCGCGTAGTCGACCTCGCCCATCTGGTCGAGGTGGATGAACGGGTCCAGCTCGGTCAGCGGGACCCCGGCGAAGGCCCGGCGGACCGGGAAGCCCTCACCCTCGTAGCCGCTCGGCGCGGTGGTCACCCGGCGGACCGGGCGGAAGCTGGTGGACTCGGCGAGCTCCGGCAGGCGGGGCAGGACGAGGACGTCGTCGACGGTGATCGCGGGCATCTCGGGGCTCCTTCTACTTGTCGGCCGGGGTGGACGACGCGTCGCGGTCGGCGGTCAGGCGCCGGCCGAGCCGCTCGAAGACCCGGGTGAGGCAGGCGACCTCGGCGTCGTCGAGGTCGTCGATCAGGTGGGCGCGCACGGAGCGCAGGTGGTGCGGTGCGGCCTCGCGCAGCGTCAGCAGCCCGGCGGCGGTGAGCACCGCCTCGCTGCCGCGCCGGTCATCCGGGCAGGATTCCCGGGCGACCAGGCCGCGCTTCTGCATCGAGGAGATCTGGTAGGTCAGCCGGCTCGGCGAGAACACCAGCCGGCCGGCCAGCTCGCCCATCCGCAGCCGCTGCCCGGGCGCCTCGGAGAGCAGCACCAGCACGTGGTAGTCGGCGAAGCTCAGCTCGCTGTCGGCGCGCAGATCGTCCTCGAGCCGCGTGAACAACCGCTGGCTCGCCTCGATGTAGGCCCGCCAGCAGGCCAGCCGCTCGGCGTCCAGGCTCTCCGTCATGACTACGAGAGTAGCACTACTTAAAATTTAAACAACCCCTCCGGTGCGGTGGTGAGCCGCGCAACAACAGTGCTTGACGGCGGTCACTTTGAAATCTGAACCGAGCGTCCGGGCTAGGGTCGGGGGGTGGACGATCTCGACGTGCAGGACTGGCGGGAACGGGTGGCCCGGCTCTACCTCTCCGACCTCGACCTGGCCGGCTTCCGGGCCGCCCGGGACGAGCTGTTCCGCAGCCACCCCAGCAGCCCGCTGCCGCCCGCCGACCGCCCGGGCTTCACCGGGCTGCGCTGGTTCCCGCCCGACCCGGCCGCCGTCGTCGAGGCGCCGCTGCGCCCCGCCTCGGGCACCGAGACCATCGACACCGGCGGCCCCGACGGAGTGGTGCGCTACCGGCGCGTGGCGGTCGCCGAGACGCCCTGGGGGCCGCTCACCCTGTGGTGGATCGAGGCGTACGGGGGCGGGCTGTTCGTCCCGCTGCGCGACGCCACCTGCGGCACCGAGGCGTACGGGGGCGGGCGCTACCTGACCGACACGGTGAAGGGGACCTTCGGCCGCGGCCTGACGGTGCTGCCCGGCAACCGGGTGCGGCTCGACGCCAACTACCTCTACAACCCGAGCTGCGCCTACGACGACCGGTGGGCCTGCCCACTGGCCCCGCCGGAGAACCGCGTCGACGTCCCGATCCGCGCCGGCGAGCGGTCCTACCACTGAACCGGTGACGCCCCGGCGCGACGGGCGTGCCGGGGCGTCGGGGATCGACCGGTCAGCGGGCGGTGGCGCCGGTCGGGGTCAGGTGCATCCGGCCGAGCAGCTGCCGGGCCTGGTCCGCCACGTCCGCGTCCACGGTGACCGCGTACTGGCTGGCCCGCAGCGAACTGGCCGACGTGAAGTCCCGCTGGCCCCCGGTCATGGCGTGGGCCACCGCCCCGAACACGGCGCCCCAGATGGCGCCGATCACCAGGCCCACCAGGATCACCGCGAGCCAGTTGCCCGCGGTGAAGATGCCGAAGAGCAACCCGATGAACAGGCCGAACCAGGCGCCGGTGCCCGCGCCCACCAGGGCGGCCCGGCCGGTGGTCAACCGGCCCATCACGGTTTCGACAAGCGTGAGGTTGGTCCCCACGATCGCGGTCCGTTCCACCGGGAACCGGTTGTCGGCCAGATAGTCCACCACCCGCTGTGCGGACGGATAGTCCGGGTACGACCCGATCGTGACGGTCGGTGGGCCGGTCTGCGGCCCGTGTCCGTCCTCGCTCGGCGGCAACGGACGACCGCTCGGGCCGGACGGGAGGTTGTCGCTGCCCGGCATCCCGGGCCGCCAGGCCGCGGTCGGACTCGAGGGACTGGTCATGAGCATCCTCCTTCGTCAACCCGCCGCGTTCCCACCGCCGTCAGGCGGTAACGCGCCCGCCCGGACCGATGGCCGCGCATGCCGGCCGCCGCTCCGGGTAGCCATCCGGGTGCGGACCGGACGGATCAGCGAGCACGGTTTCCTCGCCGACGGGCACAGCGCGGCGCTCGTGGACACCGCCGGCTCGGTCAACTGGTGGTGCCCGCCCCGCTTCGACGCCCCGTCGGTGTTCGGGCGGCTGCTCGACGACGCGGCCGGGCACTGGAGCATCCGGCCCGTGGGCGAGTTCACCAGCACCCGGTCCTACCTGGACGACACGCTCGTGCTGCGTACCGTCTTCACCACCGCGACCGGGACGGCGGCCGTCACCGACGCCCTGGCGCTGGAGCCCGGCGCCCGCGGGCACCAGATCGGGCGCCGGTCACCGCGGGTGCTCGCCCGGGTGGTCGAGGGCCTCACCGGCGAGGTGCCGATGCGGGTCGACTACGCACCCCGCTTCGAGTACGGCCGGGTCAACGCCTACCTCACCGAGACCGACGGGGTGATCCGCGCGACGGCCGGCGCATATCGCCTGGAGCTGCGCGCCAACGTGCCGTTGACCTGCGGCGAGGGCGCCGCGTCCGGCCGGTTCACCGCCCGCGCTGGCAGCACCCACCACTTCACCCTCGGGTACGCCCCGACCTACCAGGGGGGCGCTCCGGCGCTGCCCGACGCCGACCGGGTGCTAGCCGACGCCGTCGCCGGCTGGCGGTCCTGGGCCGACCTGCACGACTACCACGGCGACTACCGCGACCTGGTTCGCCGCAGCGCCATGGTGGTGCAGGGCATGACCTACGGGCCCAGCGGGGCGGTGGTCGCGGCGGCCACCACGTCGGTCCCCGAGGAGCTGGGCGGGGACCGCAACTACGACTACCGATTCGTCTGGCTCCGCGACTGCAGCCTCACCCTCCAGGCGCTCTGGCTGGCCGCCTGCCCGGACGAGGCGGACCGGCAGTTCAGCTACATCGCCCGGGCCATGGGCCGGATCGGCGACGAGCCGGTACCGATCATGTACGGCGTCGAGGGCGAGCGGGACCTCACCGAGCACCGCCTCGACCACCTGGCCGGATACGCCGGCAGCCGGCCGGTCCTGGTCGGCAACGACGCGTGGCAGCAGCGGCAGTCCGACGTGCTGGGCGAGGTGCTCGACGCCGCGTGGCTCATGCGGTACTACCTCGACCCGATGTCCGCCGAGGTGCGGCAGCTGCTGCACGCCCTCGCCGACCAGGCGGTGGGGGACTGGCGCAGGCCCGACGCCGGGATGTGGGAGGCGCGCGACGTCGAGCGGCACTACGTGTCGTCCAAGGTGCAGTGCTGGACCGCGCTGGACCGGGCCGTGCGGTTCGGAGCCCGGATCGGCGAACCCGCCGACGTGGCGCGCTGGGCGGCCGCCCGCGACGAGGTGCGCGCGGTGGTGCTCCGCCGGGGCTGGAACGACCGGATCGGGGCGTACACCGGCGCCTTCGACTCCGACGACCTGGACGCCTCCGTGCTGATCATGCCGCTGGTCGGGTTCCTGCCCGCCACCGAGCCGCGGATGCGCGCGACGATCGACGTGATCGAGCGCCGGCTGTCCCGCAACGGCCTGCTGCGGCGCTGGGACGCCGACCCGGCGGGCTTCCTGATCTGCTCGTTCTGGCTGGCCGCGGGCCTGGCCGAGGCCGGCGAGCTGGACCGGGCGCGGCAGCTGTTCGGGCGGCTCGCCGCGCAGGCGAACGACCTCGGCCTCCTCGCCGAGCAGATCGACGAGACCACCGGTGAGCAACTGGGCAACTTCCCGCAGGCCTTCTCGCACATCGGCCTGATCAACGCCGCGGGCCGGATCACCGCGGCCGCCGGGCGGCACGGCGGCCAGCCGGCCGCGCCGACCGACTTCATGGAGGAACAGGGCGCCTGAGCGCCCCGGCCCGGTGCGGGCGCCACCGCGACAGCGGGCCCGGCGGCGGGCAGGATCGGGGGATGGAACTGGTCATCATGGCCGACACGCACGTGCCGAAGCGGGCGCGGGACCTGCCGGCGCCACTCTGGGCGGCGGTCGAGGCCGCCGACGTGGTGCTGCACGCCGGCGACTGGGTGGACGTGTCGCTGCTGGACGCCCTGTCGGCCCGGTCCCGCCGGCTGGTCGGGGTGTACGGCAACAACGACGGGCCGCCGCTGCGCGCCCGGCTGCCGGAGGTGGCCCGGGTCGAGCTGGCCGGGCTGCGGGTGGCCGTGGTGCACGAGACCGGGCCGAAGACCCGCCGGGAGGAGCGCTGCGCCGCCGCCTTCGCCGACTGCGACCTGCTGGTCTTCGGGCACTCCCACATCCCGTGGGACAGCGTGGCCCCGGGCGGCCTGCGGCTGCTCAACCCCGGCTCACCCACCGACCGGCGGGCCCAGCCGCACGCGACCTACCTGACCGCGCGGGTGGCGGCGGGGCGGCTCGACCGGGTCGAGCTGCACCGCCTGCCCCCGCGCTGACTCACCGGCCGCGACCGGTCTCCGCCTGGAGCTCGTCGATCCGGCGGGACGCCTCGGCCTTGGTCAGCCCCTCCGGCACCTCCTCGCCGGCCTCCCGGGCCAGGGTGTGCAGGTACGACTCCTGCGCCGCGGTCGGCGGCTCGTCGCCGGTGACCCAGTCCTCCGGGTCCTTGACGGCGGCGTCCGGGTTGACGGGGTCCTTGCTGCCGTTGCTGCGGTCGGCCATGATGATCACCTCTCCTCGAACAGGTGTACCACTACCCCCGTCCCCGGGTCTTCATGCCGGCCGCCGCCTACGATCATCGGCGTGACTGCGGGCCGGGCGGGTGTGGTGGTGGTCGGCGCGGGCATCGCCGGGGTGGCCTGCGCCGCCGAGCTGGCCCGGGCCGGCATCCCGGTGGAGGTGCGGGAACGGGCCCGGGTGACCGGCGGGCGGATGGCCAGCAAGCGCTTCGCGGGCCGCCCCGCCGACCTGGGCGCCGCCTACTTCACCGTCGACGACCCCGACTTCGCCGCCGTGGTCGAGGAGTGGCGCGCCGCCGGCCTGGCCCGGGAGTGGACCGACACGCTGGTCGCGTACGGCCCCGGGGGGCGCGAGGAGGTTGCCGGCCCGGTGCGCTGGGCGGCCCCGCGCGGACTCCGCTCGCTGGTCGAGCACCTGGCCCGGGACCTGCCGGTGACGCACGACCGGCTGGTCATGACGGTCGAGCCGGGCCCGCGGGTGGACGGGCGGGCGGCCGGGGCGGTGGTGCTGGCCATGCCGGGCCCGCAGGCCGCCCTGCTGCTCGACCCGGCGCTGGCGGCGGCCACCGGGGCGGTGGCGGCCCAGCGGTGGTCCCCGGCGCTGGCCGGGGTGCTGCGCTTCCCCGCGCGCCGCTGGCCGGACTTCCGGGGCGCGTTCGTCAACGGGCACCCGGTGCTGAGCCTGGTCTGCGACGACGGCGACCGGCGCGGCGACGGCGCCCCGGTGCTGGTCGCGCACACCACCCCCGAGTTCGCCGCCGGGCACCTGCTCCAGCCCACCGGCGCCGGCCCGGCGATCGAGCAGGCCGTCCGCGACCTGTTCGGCCTGCCCGAGCCGGCCGAGCTGACCCACGTGCACCGCTGGACGTACGCGAAGCCGGCGGCCGGCGGCGACGGCGCCTACCACCTGGACGACGACGGGATCGGCCTGGCCGGCGACGCGTTCGGGCGGCCCCGGGTGCAGGGCGCCTGGCGCTCCGGCCGGGACCTGGGCCGGGCCCTGGCCGCCCGGCTGCTCGCGGACCGTGGCTGACCGGTCCCACTGCGCGCAGGCGGCCCGTCACCGACGGGTATCGTTCGTCCGGGAGGTGTACGCGCAGTGAACGGCGCCGGCGGTCGGCCGGGAGACGGCGTGACCGGTCTCGACCGGTCGCCGTTCCCGGACGGTGGGCTGCGCCACGACGCCCTGCTCTACGCCCACGACCAGGACTACCTCGCCGCGATCGGCGACTTCGTCGAGGCGGGGCGGGCCGCCGGCGAGCCGGTGCTGGTCGCCGTGCCCACCCACCGGCTGCCCCTGGTCCGGCCGCTGCTCGATCCGCTCGACGGTGTCGAACTGGCCGACATGGCGGTGATCGGGCGCAACCCGGCGACCATCATCGCGGCCACGCTGCGCGACCTCGTGCACCGGTTTCCCGGCCGCCGGGTCCGGGTGGTCGGCGAGTCGCTCTGGCCCGGCCGGCGGCCGGCCGCGTACCGGCACTGCGTCGAGCACGAGGTGCTGATCAATCTGGGTCTCGCCGACCAGCCGCTCACCGCGCGCTGCCTGTTCGACCGGTCCCGGCTGCCGGCCGGGGCGCTGGCCGACGTCGCCCGGACCCATCCCTGGCTGGTCAGCGGGGGAGTGGCCCGGCCCAGTGCCGGCTACCGGCCACCTCGCGCGCTGCTGCGCCGGCTGGCCCGCCCGCTGCCCCCGCCGCCGGGCGGCGCGCTCACCGAGCCCGTCCGGCCGGACCGGCTCGGGGCGCTGCGCGCGGCGGTCGCCGCCGTCGCCCAGGCCGCGGGGCTCGCCGCCGAGCGGGTCGACGACCTGCGGATCGCCGTCACCGAGCTGGCCTCCAACGCGCTCACCCACGGCACCGGGCCGGCCGTCGCGCGGTGCTGGGCCGCCCCGGGTGAGCTGGTCTGCGAGGTGAGCGGCCCGGGTGAGCTGGCCGATCCGCTGGCCGGCCGGATCCCCCCGCCGGTGGCGAGCGTCCGCGGCCGGGGGCTGCTCCTGGTGCACCGGCTCTGCGACCTGGTCGACGTGCACGTCGCCGACGGGGTGACCACCGTGCGGCTGCGTCTGGAGCTGCCGGCCGCCCGGGTGCCGGCGCCCCGGTCAGCCGCCGACGCCGCCCAGGGCGGGTTCGTCCGTCCGGCCCCGCTCTGAGGGGTCCCGGGTCCGCTCGCCCGCCCGGTCCAGCAGTTGCATGACCGGGGTGGCCGCGACGCCGTGCACCACCACCGAGACGATCACCACCAGGCCGACCGTGGCCCAGACCAGCTCGGCCTGCGGGAACTCCGTCTTGCTGGTGGCGTACGCCAGGTAGTAGAACGAGCCGACGCCGCGGATGCCGAACAGCGCGATCACCCAGTGCTCGGCCCGGCGTCCCGGCGCGCCGCGCAGCGACAGCCAGCCGGCCAGCGGCCGGATCACCAGCACCAGGGCCAGCCCGACCAGGGCCGCCGGCCAGGTCAGCGGGGCGAGCAGGCCGCCCATCACCGCGCCGCCGAAGAGCAGCAGCAACAGCACGGTGAGCAGCCGCTCGACCTGTTCGGCGAAGTCGTGCAGCACGGAGTGGAACTCGTGGGTGCGCTCCGCGGCCCGGATCGCCCGGGCGGCCACGAAGACGGCCAGGAAGCCGTACCCGCCGGCGACCTCGACCAGCCCGTACGCCAGGAAGGTCGCGGCGAGGGCGAGGAAGCCCTCGGCGTGCCGGGCCAGCCGCAGCTGGCTCGGGGCCCGGAAGAAGAGCTTGCCGAGCAGCCAGCCGATGAGCAGCCCGCCGCCCACCCCGACGGCGAGCTTGTAGAGCACGTCGACGGCGAGCCAGCGGGCCAGCCAGTCCGCCGGGGCGAGGCTGGTGGTGGCGATCGCGATGGCCGCGTACACGAAGGGGAAGGCCAGCCCGTCGTTCAGTCCCGCCTCGGAGGTGAGCGCGAAGCGCACCTCGTCCTCCGAGTCCTCCACGTCGGTCGGCTCGCCCACCTGCACGTCGGAGGCGAGCACCGGGTCGGTCGGGGCGAGCGCCGCGCCCAGCAGCAGCGCCGCGGCCGGGACGAGGCCGGCCCACCACCAGCCGAGCAGCGCCACCGCGGCGATGCACAGCGGCATGGCGATGGCGAGCAGGCGCCACGTCGACGACCAGCGCGCCCAGCTCAGCGGCCGGTCGATCTTGAGGCCGGCGCCCATCAGCGCGACGATCACGCCGACCTCGGTGAGGTGGGTGGTCAGCTCCGGCCAGCGCAGCGGATCCGGGGTCGGCAGCCCGGTGGGCAGCAGGAACACCAGCATGCCTAGGCCGAGGAACGCGATCGGCATCGACAGCGGCCGGCGTTCCAGCACCCGGGGCAGGACCCCCGCCAGCAGCGCACCGACGCCCAGCAGGGCGAACGCGACATCGACCGGTTCCACGGCACCACCCTTCCGCCGCGCACCGTGCGGGCAGGTGGTCACCAGTGCCCCGTAGCGGGGTGGGCTATGCCTCCGTGTCCGTCTTCTCCCCGGTGGGACCGGTCACCGTGTCGCCGGCCCGGCGCGGGGCGCGGACCGAGCGGGTCGGATCGGTGAGGGCGGCGATCGCGCTGTCGGCCAGCCCGTCCAGCAGGGCGGCCGGGTCGTCGTAGACCGCCACCGCGCCCGAGCCGGCCAGCTCGCCGCGGCTGGTGCCGCCGCAGGTGAGGCCGATGCAGGGGACGTCCAGCTTGCCGGCGGCGGCGACGTCCCAGACCGAGTCGCCGACGAACACCACCCGCTCGGCGGCCAGCCCCGACTGGGCCAGCGCGGCCTCCAGGATGTCCGGCGCCGGCTTGCTCTCCTCCGCGTCCGCCGAGGAGGTGACCGTGTCGACCACGTCGTCCGCGCCGAGGGCGGCCCGCAGGGCGGCCACCTCGTGCTCGGCCGCCGAGGTGGCCAGCACCACCCGCAGCCCGCGGGACGCGCAGGCGCGCAGCAGGTCCACCGCCCGGGGCAGCGGCACCAGCCGCTCCCAGTACTCGGCGTACAGGGCGTCGTGGGTGGCGCGCAGCTTGCCGTCCGCGTCCCGGTCCCGCTCGGCGCCGAGCAGGTGGTCGAGCAGCTTGTCCGAACCCATCCCGATGGCCCGGTGGATCCGCGCCATCGGCACCCGGTGGTCACCCTGGCGGAGCGCCTCCCACCAGCTCACGGTGTGCAGGTAGGTGGTGTCGACCAGGGTGCCGTCCACGTCGAAGAGGACGCCGCAGCGGTTGTCGTCAGGCATGGCTCCCCTTCTACCCGCCCGGGCCGACGCCGACGCGCGACTCACCCGGCGGGGATGAGGATTTCGAACCAGACCGTCGAGCCGCGCACCGTGGGGTCGGTGCCCCAGGCGTCGCTCAACTCCTCGATCAGCCCCAGCCCGCGCCCGCGGCTGCTCAGCGTGTCGGTCCGCGCCCGGGTCACCTGCCCGCGGGTGCCGGAGTCGGCGACCGAGACGAGCAGCCGCTCCGCGGTCAGGTCGATCTCGACGCGGGCGGCGGTGCCGGCGTGCAGCAGGGCGTTGGTGGTCAGCTCGCTGGTGCAGAGCACCGCCGCGCCGACCACCCCCTCGGGCACCTGCCAGTCGGTGAGCTGGGCGGTCATCCAGTGCCGGACCCGGCTCGGCGCGGTCGGCTCGGCCGGCACCTCCATGCTGGCCGACCGGCTCGGCTTGACCGCGTGCTCCACCGCCAGCACGGCCACGTCGTCCTCGGTGGCGCCCGGCACGGCGGCGGTCGCCACCGCGCAGAGCGCCCGCGGGTCGCCGCTGCCCGCGGCGGTCACCGCCGTGCCCAGCCCGGCCAGCCCGGCGGTGAGGTCCTGCCAGCGCCGCTCCACCACCCCGTCACTGAACAGCAGCAGGGTGTCGCCGGGGCGGAACGGCACGGTGACGGTCCGCGGGCGGCAGCCCAGGCCCAACGGCGGCGCCGGCGGCACCTCGACGTACTCGGCGACCGGCTCGCCGTCGGTCAGGCAGCGCCGGATCAGCGGGGCGGGATGGCCGGCGCTGGCCAGGGTGACCCGCTCCCGGTCGGCCTCGACCACGCCGAACACCACGGTCACGAAGAGCTCGTTGGTGCCACCCTCGGTGCCCAGGCTGGCGACCAGCCGGTCCAGGCCGCCGAGCACCGCGTCCGGCCGGGGGTCGGAGAGGGCCAGCGCGCGCAGCGCGGCGCGGACCTGACCCATCCGGGCGGCGGCCTGCACGTCGTGCCCGGCCACGTCGCCGAGCACCACGCCGAGCGCGCCGGTGGGCAGCACGAACGCGTCGTAGAAGTCGCCGCCGGCGGCGTTGCCGTCGACGCCGGGGTCGTAGCGGGCGGCGATCCGCAGCCGTGGCAGGTCGGGCAGCTGCTCCGGGAGCATGCTGCGTTGCAGCAGCTGGGCGGTGCCGTGCTGGGTCTCGAAGCGGCGGGCCCGCTCGGCGGCCTGGCCCACCAGCTCCGCCGAGGCGGCGAGCAGCGCCCGTTCCGCGGGCGACCACGGGTGCGCGGCCTGGTAGCCGACGGTCAGCGCGCCGCGGATGACCGTCGAGCGCAGCGGCAGCGCCGCGAGCGCCCGGACCTTCTCGTCGTGCCGGTCCGCCGCGGTGTCCCGCAGCGGCTGGCCGTCGGTGACGAAGGACGACACCCCGCTGCGCGCGGTGACCACGACCGGGACGGACGAGTCGCCGGGCTGCCGCCGCCACAGCGGGGGCAGCCGCTCGTCGGCCTCGTCCAGCAGCTCACCCCGGACCCGGCGGACCATCCGCCAGGCGGAGCCCTCGTCGACCAGGAACGAGACCCGGTCGGCGTCGAAGGAGCGCAGGCAGTAGCGCAGCGTGACCCGGGCGACGTCGTCCAGGGTGAGGGTGCCGGAGAGCGCGGCCGCGAAGTCGCTCAGGCTCTGCAACTGCTGGGTGACCTGGGTGGTCTGGGCGGCCACGGTGAGCACGCCGATGATCCGGCCGGCGGAGTCGCGGACCGGGGAGTAGCCGCGGGTGAACACGGCCGGCTCGGCGGGACCGGCGCCGTGCCGGTCGATCGGCAGCACCGCCTCCCGCTCCAGGTAGGGCTCGCCCCGCCGGTAGACCCGGCTGACCACCTCACCGGCGCCGGGGTCGTGCCAGAGGTCGGCGAACACCTCGGCCGCCGGCCGGCCGAGCGCCGCCGGGTGCCGCTCGCCGATCAGCTCCGCGTACCCGTCGTTGTAGAGCAGGACCAGGTCCTCGCCGTAGAGCAGCGCCATCGGCACCGGCGAGGCCAGCACCAGGTCCACCACGGCGCGTACGGCCGGGTCCCAGCCCTCCGGTGCGCCCAGCGGCGTGTCCGCCCACGGGTGGGCCAGGACGGCGGCCGCACCGGACCCGGTGGCGCCCGATCCGGCGGGCGCTCCCGGGGTGGGGGCTGATGGCGTGGGGACCCGCCCGACGGTGCCTGGCATGACCGCAGCCTAACCGGAGCCTGGCGGTCGGGTTTCGAGCACGCGTGCGCGTCGGCGGCCGAGCGCTTCGCGGGCGGGCGTTACGGCAGGTCAGGGCCGGTTTTGCCGGGCATGTCGGGAAATTGCCCCGGGTTGGCTCGGCGTGCCGCCGACACGACCGGGTATGCGGGCGGCGCAGTTCACGCGACAGGAGGGACAACATGCCGAAAACCCTCGCGGTCGGGCAGGCCGACATCGGTGACGCCCTGACCGATTTCTGGAGGTCGGTGCTGCTCTTCATCCCGAGGGCCATCGCGTTCATCGCGATCCTCGTGGTGGGCTGGCTCATCGCCCGAGCCGTCCTCAAAATCGTGGACGCGGCACTGGAACGGGTGGGGTTCGACCGCGCCGTCGAACGTGGCGGCATCAAACGCGCGCTCGAACGCACCAGATACGACGCCAGCGACATCCTGGCCAAGTTGGCCTACTACGCGGTCCTGCTGTTCACCCTGCAGTTCGCCTTCGGGGTGTGGGGACCCAACGCGATCAGTGACCTGATCCGGGGGGTCGTCTCGTGGCTGCCGCGGGCCTTCGTGGCGATCGTCATCGTGGTCATCGCCGCCGCCATCGCCAACGCGGTGCGGGACCTGGTCTCGGGAGCGCTCGGCGGGCTCTCGTACGGCCGGGTGCTGGCCGACCTGACGGCGGTCTTCATCCTGGCGCTCGGCGTCATCGCGGCGCTGAACCAGGTGGGCATCGCCACCACGGTCACCACGCCGGTGCTCATCGCCTTCCTGGGCACGATCGCCGGCATCCTGGTGGTCGGCGTCGGCGGTGGTCTGATCAAGCCGATGCAGAACCGCTGGGAGGGGTGGCTGAACCGGGCCGCCGAGGAGTCCCGGGCGTTCAAGGAGCAGCGCCAGGCGCAGGGCGCCGGCCGTAGCGACTACGAGCGGCAGATGGCCGACCGGGGCGCCCAGCCCAGCCCGGCCATGCCGCAGTCGTCGATGTCCGGCGCGCAGGGCACGTACCGGTCGGGAAACGTGGGTGAGGAGACCCAGCAGTTCCGCCGGCCGGGCTGAGCGGGAACGGGGCGACGAGGGTGTCCGCGGGCGATCGCGGGCACCCTCCGCCGTGTCTCAGGCCAGGTCGCGGGGGTCCAGCGCGCGGGTCAGCAGGCAGACCGCGAGCAGGCGGGTGAGCAGCCAGTCCGGCTCCGACCAGTCGATCGGCTCGACGGGCGGCTGCCAGCCGTGCTCCCGCGCCGCGTCGCGCACTCCCTCGGCGTATCCGGCGAGCGCCGCCACGGTCAGCGGGCGGCGGTCGCCGTCCAGGCTGTCGCGGACGGCCGCGGCGTGCTGGTCGACCGCGGCGAGCAGGCCGGGGTTGGCGGCGGCTGCGGCGAGGCCGGCGGTGCCGACGGCTGTGGTGAGCGTGGTGAGGCTGGACCTCGCGGCCACCGCCGCGGAACGGGTCGCCACCCGGTTGTTCGGCACGCGCATGGTGACCGAGGCTAGCCCCGGCGGGAGCGGGGCGACCTCGGCCGACCGGCCGATGCCCGGGTCGTCCGGGTGACGGCCGGCCTCGCCCGCCGGGATTGAGCGGCGCGTCGCGGGGCAGAAGGGAAACCGCGCAGACCGCGCAGCCGACCCCGTGGAGGAACGGAATGGGACAGCAGGTGGACGGACCGGACCAGGCGCACCGCCGGCCGCCCGGCGTGAGTGACGCCACGGTCGAGGCCCTGGGCAAGCTCAGCGAGGCGCTGGAGTGCGTCGAGCGGGCGCGCGGGCACCTCTACTCGCTGCACCAGCTGATCGGGCACGCCGACCTGATGCTCGACGACGCCGTGGCGCTGTTCCGCTCAGCCGGGCACCCGGAGCTGGCCGGGCGGATCGAGGAGGACCTGCTCGGCCGCAACGTCATCGCGGGACGCTGGACCTTCCAGATCGTCGAGGATTTCGACGACGGGTACTACGCGCTCTTCCGGGAGCTGGACCGGCGGGCCCGCGACGAGCTGGTCGGCGGTCGGCGGCACCTCTACGAGGCGGAGATGAAGGAGCGCCGCCGCAGCCCGGGGCGGCCGGGGCACGAGGCGCGCCCCGGCGAGGGCTGATCAGTCGGAGGAGCGGGCCTGCGCCGTGCGGCGGACGCCGTCGTCGGCGATGATCACGGTCGCCACCATGAGCGCCACCACGAGGCTGAACAGCCAGGAGCTGTCGTCGACAAGCTTGGCGGCGACGGGCGCCTGGATCGCGGCGAGCAGGAAGCCGAGCCACGCCAGGCGGCGCTGACGCTGGGAGAGGAAACCGGAGCCCTGTTGCATCCCGAAAGTCTTACGCGGGGCAGGGGCATCGCCGTCAGCCGTTCGGCCGATTCTGGATGGGCTGTCCGTTTTCCCGACCGTCCGTATCTTCCTTTTTGTCGTTTCGGTTGAGCGCCAGCTCACCGGTGGGCCGCCCGGTCCGCGCCGCCGGATGCGGAGTGGGCAGGATGGGGCCTCGTGTCCCGCGCCCCCGCTCCGCCCCGCCCCGCCCTGCTGCTCCTGGCGTACCTCGCCTTCGTCAGCCTCGGGCTGCCCGACGGCCTGATCGGGGTCGGTTGGCCCTCGATCCGGCTGGACCTGGACGTGCCGACCGAGGCGGTCGGGGTGGTTCTCACGGCCGGCACGGTGGCCTACCTGACCTCCAGCGTGCTCGCCGGGTTCACCCTGGCCCGGCTCGGCGTCGGCTGGCTGCTGGCCGGCAGCACGCTGCTGGCCGGCGTCGCCCTGACCGGGTACGCGTCCAGCCCCGCGCTCGCCGTCATGGTCGGCTTCGCGCTGGTGCTCGGGCTCGGCTCGGGGGCGATCGACGCCGGGCTCAACGCGTACGCGGCCGCCGCCTTCGGCCCGCGGCACATGAACTGGATGCACGCGTTCTTCGGGCTCGGCGTGGCGATCGGGCCGCTGATCATGACCGCGGTGCTCGGCGCCGGCCTGAGCTGGCGGTGGGGCTACGCCCTGGTGGCCGTCGCCCAGCTCGCCCTCGCCGCCGCGTTCGCGCTCACCGTCCGGCTCTGGCGCGGCGGCCCGCCGGCCGGCGCGACCCTGCCGCCCGACCCGGTCGCCCCGCAGGTGGTGCCCGGCGAGCCCGCCGGCACGGCGCCGGCGGCACGGCGGGCCTCGATCGGCACGACGCTGCGGCTGCCGGCCGTCTGGCTCGGCGGGGCCGCCTTCGCCGTCTACGTGGCGATCGAGGTGTCCACCGGGCTCTGGGCGTTCCTGCTGCTCACCGAGGGGCGCGGGCTCTCCGCCGCGGTCGCCGGGCTCTGCGTCTCCGGCTACTGGGGCAGCCTCTTCGTGGGGGCGGTGACCAGCAGCCGGGCCGGCTGCCGCGGCGGCCGGTCGGGCTCCAGGGCCCGGCGCAGGTCGGCCACGAAGGTCCGGACCGCGCCGACCGCGCCCTCCGGCGGCTCCGCCCACAGGTCGCCGACGAGCCGGTCGACCGGCACCATCCGGCCGCGGGCGACCAGCAGGCGGGCCAGCACCGCGCGCTGCCGGGCGCCCTTCAGCGCCACCGGCCCCCGCTCACCGGCCGCCACCAGCGGCCCGAGCACCCCGAAGGTCACGGCGGGTACGCGCGGCGAGCTGGTCACCCCGCCCACTCTAGGCAGCCGCGGGAGGGCGCACCGGCGGCCCGACCAGGGCACTCATCGGACGCTGATCGGCCACTGACCGGCCCCGGGCAGGCTCGACGGGTACCGATCACACCCGGAGAGGACCAACAATGATCAACGGATTCGCGCAGCGCCGCGTCACCGTCGCCGACGGCGTCGCCCTGCACGCCGCGGTAGGCGGCAGCGGCAGCCCCGTCGTGCTGCTGCACGGCTTCCCGCAGACCCACCTGATGTGGCGGCACGTCGCCGCCGACCTGGCCGCCGACCACACGGTGATCTGCCCCGACCTGCGCGGCTACGGCGACAGCGACAAGCCCGCCGACACCGACGGCACCGCGTACGCCAAGCGGACGATGGCCGCCGACGTGGTGGCGCTGGCCCGGGCGCTCGGGCACGAGCGGTTCGCCCTGGCCGGGCACGACCGGGGCGCCCTGGTGGCGATCCGCGCCGGCCTGGACCACCCGGAGCGGGTCACCCACCTGGCCGCGCTGGACGTGCTGCCCACCCTCGACACCTGGGAGGTGATGCACGGGGTCACCGCCGCGGTCGGCTTCCACCTCTACCTGATGGCCCAGCCGCCCGGCCTGCCCGAACGGCTGATCGGCGCCGCGCCGGACGAGTTCTTCGGCCACTTCCTCGACCTCTGGGCCGGCGACCCGGACGCGATCCCCGCCGACGTGCGGGCCGCGTACCTGCGGGCCTGCCGGGCGGCGGTCCCCTCGATCGTGGCGGACTACCGGGCCTCGGCCGGCGTCGACCTCGCGCACGACGAGGCGGACCGGGCGGCGGGCACCGTGCTGCGGATGCCGGTGACCGTGCTCCAGCAGGACTGGGGCGCCGTGCTCGGCTTCGACGCGGCGGCGCGCTGGCGGGCCTGGGCGCCGGACCTGCGGCACGTGCCGGTGTCGTACGGCCACTTCATGGCCGAGGAGGCCCCGGCCGAGGTGGTGAAGGAGCTGCGTGCGCTGCTGGCCCGGTGACACCCTTGCCCCGGACGTCGAATGATGCAAATATTCGGATCATTTCACGTGCGGTCCCAGGTTCGGGGGTTGATCGACATGCGGAAGGCTTCCTCGATCGCGGCGGCGGTCACACTGACGGTCGGCTGCACCGGCGTCGCGGTGGTGAGCGCGGCGGCGCCGGCCAGCGCGACCTGCAGCCACGCCCACTCCAACATCGACACGAAGTTCGGCACGCTCTTCAACGCCAGCAACGTCAACATCCGCTCCGGCCCGCACACCACCTGCGGCTCGCTCGGCTACGGCCAGCTCAGCCACAGCGTCGACTTCCACTGCTTCACCAACGGCGACCGGGTCAGCGCGAACGGGCACACCACCTACACCTGGACCTACCTGAGGGACACCACGACCGGGGTGTCCGGCTGGGTCGCCGACGCCCTGCTGGACAACCTCGGCAGCGGCATCGCCTGCTGACCCTCCCCCCACGACCCGCGGCGGGCGGGCAGGATGGTCCGGCATGACCGAGCCACTCCTCCACCCGCCCGTCGAGCCGTACGCCACCCACCGGATCGCCGTCGGCGACGGCCACCAGCTCTACGTGGAGGAGGTGGGGCGGCCGGACGGCGTACCCGTGGTCTTCCTGCACGGCGGGCCCGGGGGCGGCCTGGTGCCGGCGGCGCGGCGGTTCTTCGACCCGCGGCGCTACCGCGCCGTGCTGTTCGACCAGCGCGGCGCGGGGCGCAGCACCCCGTTCGGTGAGCTGCGGGCCAACACCACCGGGCACCTGGTGGCCGACCTGGAGACGATCCGCGAGCGGCTCGGGATCGACTCCTGGCTGGTGTTCGGCGGATCGTGGGGGGTGACCCTCGGCCTGGCGTACGCCCAGACCCACCCGGACCGGGTCACCGGCCTGATCCTGCGCGGGGTGCTGCTGCTGCGGCGCAGCGAGCGGGACTGGTTCTACCAGGGCGGCCTGCGCCACCTCCAGCCGGACGAGTGGGACCGCTTCGTCGCCCCGATCCCGGTCGCGGAGCGGGACGACGTGCTGGCGGCGTACCACCGGCGACTGCACGGGCCCGACGAGGCGGAGGCCCGGGCCTGCGCGGTCACCTGGGGGCGCTGGGAGGCGGTCAACTCCTCGCTGCGCCCCGACCCCGGGGTGCTCGCCCACTTCACCGCCGAGGAGCAGGCGCTGCCGATCGCCCGGATCCTCTCCCACTACGCCGTGCACGGCGGCTTCCTCGGCGAGACGCAACTGCTCGACGGCGTGGACCGGATCCGGCACCTGCCCGCCGTCATCATCAACGGCCGCTACGACCTGTGCTGCCCGCCGGTGTCCGCGTACGACCTGGCCCGGCGCTGGCCGGAGGCCGAGCTGCGGATCGTGCCCGACGCCGGCCACTCGGCCGCCGAGCCGGGCATCGCCCGCGAACTGCTCCGCGCCACCGACCACTTCGCCGACCTGCTCGGCTGAGCCGACCTAGGTGGCGAGCAGCGCCCGGATCGGTTCGGCGATGGCCGGGTCGAGCGGGAACCGGGCCGCCAGCCAGTCGAGCGTGGCCCGGGCGGCCGCCCGGTTGTGCCGGTAGCCGGGGACCATGGCGGCCAGCGGCAGGACCTCCGGCGGGTACGCCTGCTCCACCCGGCGGCTCGGGTCGAACGGGTCCCGCCGGTGCGCCTCCGACGGCGCGGTGAGCCGCACGAGGGCGAGCACCCGGTCCACCGCGTACGACTGGATGAACCGCGCCGCGGTAAGCCGTTCCCCGCGCAGCTCCCGGTGCAGGCCGACGTAGAGGTTGGTGAGCGCCTCGTTGAGGTGGAACTCGACCGTGTCGTACGGCGTGGCGGGGCGGGGTGGGGCACCGCCACCGGCCAGCCCGGCCGGCGCGTCGGGGCGCTGCCAGACCACGCGGGCGCCGGTGAACGGCAACCGGGCCAGCTCGGCCACGGTGAAGACCGCGTACTCGACGAAGATCCCGTCGGCGTAGCGCGCCTTGCGGCCGTTCCGCTCGTTGGCGAAGCTGTACGCGACCGGGCAGGGCGCGGCCAGCCAGTCGATCGAGTCGACGTAGCGGGCCACCGCGCCGTCGGCGACCACGAGGAAGAAATCCAGGTCGGAGTGGTCGTCGAGCCGGTCCCGGTCGACGCCGGCGGAGCCGAGGCCGAGCAGCGCCACGGTGTCCGGCCGGGTGGCGAGGTGGGCGGCGAGGTCGTCGAGCCGACGCAGCATCGGGTGCATGCCGTCGTCCCTTCCGTGAAGAGTCGACGTTTCAGCCCGTGCGGCCCTGCACCGCCGCCGGGGTCGCGACACCGATGCCGGCCATTCTGCGTCGGACCCCCGACACCACTCAAGTCGCGGCTGTCCATCCGGCGACGGCGCTGGCAAGATCGGCCGGGTGACGGGTGCGCTGTTGGCGGTCAGTGACCTCCATGTGTCGTACGCCGAGAACCGCACGGTCGTGGACGGCCTGCGGCCCGAGTCGCCGGACGACTGGTTGATCGTGGCGGGCGACGTCGGCGAGGTGTTCGCGGACATCGAGCGGACGCTGCGGCAGCTCCGCGACCGGTTCGCCCGGGTCGTCTGGGTGCCCGGCAACCACGAGCTGTGGACCCACCCGGCCGACCCGGTGACCCTGCGCGGCCGGGCCCGCTACGAGGCGCTTGTCGCGATGTGCCGCGACCTGGGCGTGCTCACCCCCGAGGACGACTATCCCGTGTGGCACGGCGCGGACGGGCCGGTCACGGTGGCGCCGCTGTTCCTGCTCTACGACTACTCGTTCCGCGCCCCCGGCACCAACTCGAAGGAGGAGTCGTTGCGGGCGGCGTACGCGTCCGGGGTGGTGTGCACGGACGAGATGCTGCTGCACCCCGACCCGCACCCGGACCGGGAGTCCTGGTGCTGGGAGCGGATCGCCGGGACCGAGCGGCGGCTGGCCACCGTCGATCCGGCGCTGCCGACCGTGCTGATCAATCACTGGCCGCTGGTCCGCCAGCCCACCGACGTGCTCTGGTACCCGGAGTTCGCCCAGTGGTGCGGCACCGACCGCACCGCCGACTGGCACCTGCGGTACCGCGCCGCGGTGGCGGTATACGGGCACCTGCACATCCCCCGCACCACCCACTACGACGGGGTGCGCTTCGAGGAGGTGTCGCTGGGCTACCCGCGCGAGTGGGGCCGGCGGGGCGGCCAGCCGCGGCCGGTGCGGCGCATCCTCGGCGGTGCCGCGTGATCGAGGCCCTGCTCCCCCCGGCGGCGGTCCCCGTCGAGGCGTTCTCCGACATCCCGGGCGAGCCCCCGTACCCCGGCGAGGAGGACCTGCTGGCCCGGGCCGTGGAGGTTCGCCGCCGCGAGTTCGTCACCGCCCGCCGCTGCGCCCGGGAGGCACTGGCCCGCCTCGGGTACGCTCCGGCGCCGATCCGTCCCGGCCCGAAGCGGGAGCCCCGGTGGCCGGCGGGCGTGGTCGGCAGCATCACCCACTGCGCCGGCTACCGGGCCGCCGCGGTCGCCCGGGACACCGCACTGGCCGGCCTCGGCATCGACGCCGAGCCGCACGAGCCGCTGCCCGACGGCGTGACTGAGGTGGTCACCAGGGCCGGCGAGCGGGAGGCGCTGGCCCGGCTGCGCGCCGCCCACCCGGCCGTGCACTGGGACCGGCTGCTGTTCAGCGCCAAGGAGTCGGTCTACAAGGCGTGGTATCCGCTGACCGGGCGCTGGCTCGGCTTCGAGGACGCCGAACTGTCCGTCGACCCGGCCGCCGGGAGCTTCACGGCCCGGGTGCTGGTCGACGCCACCCGCACCGACGGCGGCCCGCCGCTGGCCGTGCTGCACGGCCGCTGGCTGGTCGCCGACGGGCTCGTGGTCACCGCCGTGGCCGTGCCCCGGCGCCCCTGATCCGTCGCGGCCGCCGGCGGCGCGTGAACGCTCCCACCCGTCCGAGTGATCCGGTTTGCCCGGTCCGGGTCAGGGTAGGGCCCTGAGGACCTGGTCGTTTCGCCGCATGGAGGACAGGTCCTGATGGATTCCAGCAAGCCCGCCAAGGTCGTCAAGGATGTCGTGGAGGCCGCCGCGGAAAAGGTCACCGACGTCCTGACCCCGGACGTGCCCGGCGCGCCGGGCAGCGCCCCACCGTCCCTCGAGGAGCCGACGACGCCGCACGGTCCGCTGCCACCGAAGGAGGAGCAGGGAGCCCCGGACACGCGTACCCCGACCGGCGCGGAGACCGGCGTGCCGAAGGTCGCGAAGGGGCAGCAGGGAGCCTTCCTCACCACCGCCAACGGCGCCCGGCTGCGCGACACCGACCACTCGCTCAAGGCCGGCCCCCGCGGCCCGGTCCTGCTGCAGGACCACCACCTGCGCGAGAAGATCACCCACTTCGACCACGAGCGCATCCCGGAGCGGGTGGTGCACGCGCGCGGTGCCGGGGCGCACGGCGTCTTCGTCGGCTACGGCACGGCCGAGGAGGTCACCCGGGCGGGCTTCCTGAAGAAGGGTCGGGAGACGCCGGTCTTCGTGCGGTTCTCCACCGTGCTCGGCTCGCGCGGGTCGGCGGACACGGTCCGCGACACCCGCGGCTTCGCCACCAAGTTCTACACCGACGAGGGCACCTTCGACCTGGTCGCCAACAACATGCCGGTGTTCTTCATCCAGGACGCGATCAAGTTCCCGGACATCATCCACGCCGGCAAGCCGCACCCGGACCGGGAGATCCCGCAGGCGCAGAGCGCCCACGACACCTTCTGGGACTTCGTCTCGCTGCACACCGAGGCGCAGCACCACACCATGTGGAACATGTCCGACCGCGGCATCCCCCGCTCCTACCGCACCATGGAGGGCTTCGGCGTCCACACGTTCCGGCTTGTCGACGAGGCCGGGGCGACGGTGCTGGTCAAGTTCCACTGGAAGCCGAAGCTGGGCGTGCACTCCCTGACCTGGGAGGAGGCGCAGCTGATCGGCGGCATCGACCCGGACTTCCACCGCCGGGACCTCTACGACGCCATCGAGGCCGGCGCGTTCCCGGAGTGGGAGCTGGGCATCCAGGTCTTCCCGGACACCCCCGAGGAGACCTTCGCCGGGATCGACCTGCTCGACCCGACGAAGATCGTGCCGGAGGAGCTGGCCCCGGTGCAGCCGGTCGGCCGGCTCACCCTCAACCGGACGCCGAGGAACTTCTTCGCCGAGACCGAGCAGGTCGCCTTCCACCTCGGGCACCTGCCGCCGGGCATCGACGTCACCAACGACCCGCTGCTGCAGGGCCGGCTCTTCTCGTACGTCGACACGCAGCTCACCCGGCTGGGTGGGCCGAACTTCACCCAGATCCCGATCAACCGGCCGCACGCCGAGGTCAACGACATGCTGCGGGACGGCTTCCACCAGCACGCGGTGCACGCGGGCGTGGCGCCCTACCGGCCGAACTCGCTGGACGGCGGCAACCCCTTCCCGGCGGGCGACGCCGAGAACGCGTTCGTCGACACGCCGGTCACGGTCGCGGAGGCCCCGAAGGTACGGGCGGCCCCGGCCTCGTTCGACGACCACTTCAGCCAGGTCCGGCTGTTCTGGCTGAGCATGTCGCCGGTCGAGAAGGAGCACATCATCCGGGCGTACACCTTCGAGCTGGGCAAGTGCTACCACCAGGCGATCAAGGAGCGCCAGCTCCAGTGCCTGGCCAACATCGACCCGGTGCTCTGCGAGCAGGTCGCCACCGGCCTGGGCCTGCCGGCGCCGAAGCCCACGGTGCCGCTGGCCGAGGTGCAGCCCAGCCCGGCGCTGTCGCAGGTCGGCCGGGAGTGGCCGGGCGACGGCCGGATGGTCGGCATCGTGGTCGACGCGGACAGCGACCCGGACGGGGTCGGCCAGGTCCGCCGCGCGGTGTTCGCCGCGGGCATGGTGCCGCTGCTGGTCGCCGCGCACGGCGGCACGGTCGGCGGCCTGCCGGTGCAGCGCACCTTCGCCACCGGCCGGTCGGTGGAGTTCGACGCGGTCCTGCTGGCCGGGGCCCCCGCACCGGCGCCGGACGCGCTGCCCGCCCGGGACGCCAAGGCCGGCGCGGCCGGCTCCGCCACCGTGGACCCCCGGGTGCTGCTGCTGGTCGAGGAGGCCTGGCGGCACGCCAAGGCGATCGGCGCCTGGGGCGCCGGGGCCGAGGTGCTGCGCCAGGCCGGGGTGGCCGGCACGCCGGGCGTGGTCACCGGCGACTCCGGTGCCGAGGTCTTCGCCGCGGTGCAGCAGCTGATGGCGGCGCACCGGGTGTGGGAGCGGTTCCCCGCCTCGGTCGCCTGAGCCCGTGCCGAAGGGGCGGCCCCGGTCCGGGGCCGCCCCTTCGGCGTGTCGCCGCGACGTTTGCGCCCGGTCGCGGCGGGAAGGACGGGGGCCTCACAGTCAGGAGCGGCGGATGAACGGGCCCATGGGCGACGAGCCGGTCGGCGACCTCGAACTCGTGCACACCTTCACCGGCCCGATGCCGACCGGGGTCAGCGTGTCGCACACCGGCCGGGTCTTCGTGAACTTCCCGCACTGGGGGGACGAGGTGCCGGCCACCGTCGTCGAGTTGCGCGACGGCCGGGAGGTGCCCTTCCCCGACGAGGCCCGGAACAGCCCGTCCGGCGACGACGACCCGGACGCCTTCGTCTCGGTGCAGAGCATCGTGGTCGACCCGGCCGACCGCCTCTGGGTGCTGGACACCGGCAGCCCGATGTTCCGGCCGACGCAGCCGGGCGGGCCGAAGCTGGTCCGGGTCGACCTGGACACCGACACGGTCGGTCAGGTGATCACCTTCCCGGCCGACGTGGCGCTGCCCACGACGTACCTGAACGACGTCCGCTTCGACCTGCGCCGCGGTGACGGCGGCATCGCCTACATCACCGACTCCTCCGACTCCGGGCCGAACGGCATCATCGTGGTGGACCTGGCCACCGGCGCGTCGTGGCGGCGGCTGCACGACCACCCGTCCACGAAGGCGGAGCCGCCGGGCTCCTTCCGGCCGGTGGTGGAGGGGCGGCCGTTGCTGGAGCGCCCGGCCGACGGGCCGCCGAAGCCGGTCGGGATGGGCTCGGACGGCATCGCCATCTCCGCCGACGGCACGCGGCTGCACTACTGCCCGCTCGCGTCCCGCCGCTGGTACAGCGTGGCGACCGACGCCCTCGCCGACCGGACGCTCCGCGAGGAGCAGGTCGCGGCCACGGTGGTGGACGAGGGCGACAAGGGCGGCGGCTCCGACGGCCTGGAGACGGACGACTCCGGCGCGTTCTACCTGACCTCGTACGAGCACAACGCCGTGTTGCGCCGCCGGGCGGACGGCGGGTTCGAGACCGTGGTGCACGATCCGCGGCTGCTCTGGCCCGACACGATGTCCGTCGCCGCCGACGGCTACCTCTACGTCACCGCCAACCAGCTGCACCGGCAGGCGAAGTACCAGGGCGGCAGGGATCTGCGACGCCGGCCGTACGCCCTGTTCCGCACCCGCATCGACGCCGGCCCGGTGCGACTGCGCTGATATTTCATCGACTTGTTTAAGTATTGCGATCGAGCGTCCAGCGCTGCCATGATGACCGTCAATTTCTTCCTTCCCCGAAGGAGCGGTCCTCATGGCGCTCACCCGCCGTACCCTCATCCGGTCCGTGGCGGCGGGGTCCGCGCTCGCCGCGCTCCCCGACCTGGTGCCCACCCTCACCCGGGCCGCCGCCGCGGCCAGTCCCCCCGGCGACGTGGTCGGCAGGGTCTCCGTCGGCTACCAGGGCTGGTTCAGCTGCCCGGGTGACGGCGCGCCGATCGGCGGCTGGTGGCACTGGAGCCGGGACCGGTTCCAGTCGCCCTCGCCGGCCAACACCACGATCGTGTCCTGGCCCGACATGCGGGAGTACGCCCGCGGCTACCCCACCGCCTACCCGAACCTGGGCAACGGCCAGCCCGCCACGCTCTTCTCGTCCTACGACCAGCAGACCGTGGACACCCACTTCCGCTGGATGCAGGAGTACGGCTGCGACACCGCCGCGCTGCAACGGTTCAACCCGTTCGGCGACGAGGGCCCGACCCGCGACGCCATGGCGGCGAAGGTCCGCTCGGCCGCCGAGCGGTTCGGCCGCAAGTTCTACGTCATGTACGACGTCACCGGCTGGACCGCGATGCAGTCGCAGCTCAAGGAGGACTGGACCACCCGGATGTCGGCGCACACCGCCTCACCGGCGTACGCCCGGCAGAACGGGAAGCCCGTCGTCTGCGTCTGGGGGTTCGGGTTCAACGACGACGGCCGCCCGTTCACCCCGGCCGCCTGCCTGGACGTCGTGCAGTGGCTGCGGGCGCAGGGCTGCTACGTCATCGGCGGGGTGCCCACCTACTGGCGGCAGGGCGTCAACGACTCCCGGCCCGGCTTCGCCGACGTCTACCACGCCTTCCACATGCTCTCGCCGTGGATGGTCGGGCGCACCGGCACCCTCGACGGGCTGGACTGGTTCCACACCAACGTCAACGTCCCGGACCTGGCCGACTGCGTGGCGCACGGCATCGACTACCAGCCCTGCGTGATGCCCGGCGACCTGTCCGCCGGTCACCGCCGGCACGGCGACTTCTACTGGCGGCACCTCTACAACATGGTGCGGCTCGGCGCGCAGGGCCTCTACGTGTCGATGTTCGACGAGTTCAACGAGGGCAACCAGATCGCCAAGACCAGCGAGACGGCGGCGACCACCCCGGCCGGCGCCGGCATCCGGGCGCTCGACGAGGACGGCACGTTCTGTTCGGCCGACTACTACCTGCGGATCACCGCCGACGGGGGCCGGATGCTCAAGGGCCAACTGGCGCTGACCGCGGTGCGGCCGACCCCGCCGGTCGCCGGGGGCGGGCAGCCGCCGGGCGGCAACCTGGCCGCCGGCCGGCCCGCGTCGGCGAGCAGCCAGAACGGGCCGTTCGTCGCCGCCAACGCCGTCGACGCCGACCGGGGCAGCTACTGGGAGTCCGGCAACAACGCCTTTCCCCAGTGGTGGCAGGTGGACCTCGGCGCCGCCCACCCGGTGGCCCGCCTGGTCCTCGCCGTGCCGGCGGGCTGGGAGGCGCGGACCCAGACGCTGTCGGTGCAGGCCAGTGCCGACGGCGCCACCTTCACCACCCTGGCCGCTCCGGGCGGCGTGCGGTTCGACCCGGCGTCCGGCAACACCGCCACCGTCGCCGTGCCGACCACCACGGCCCGCCACGTCCGGGTCACCGTCGCCGGCAACAACGCCTGGCCCGCCGCCCAACTGGCGCAGGTCGAGGTGTACGCGGCCACCGGCACGACCACCCCGCCGACCGCGCCGGGCGGCCTGGCGGTGACCGGGCGGACCGCCACCAGCGTCTCGCTGGCCTGGAGCCCGGCCACGGACGCCGACGGGGTGGCCGGTTACCAGGTCCGCCAGGGTGGCGGCACGGTCGCCTCGGTCACCGGCACCTCGGCCACGGTCACCGGGCTCAGCCCCGCCACCACGTACACCTTCACGGTCGTGGCCCGGGACACCACCGGCGCCGTCTCGGCGCCCTCGAACGCGGTCACGGTGACCACCGACCCGGCGGCGCAGACCGACCTGGCGCGGGGCCGGCCGACGAGCGAGAGCAGCCACACCCAGAGCTACGGCAGCGGGAACGTGGTCGACGGCAACCCCGACACCTACTGGGAGAGCGCCAACAACGCCTTCCCGCAGTGGGTCCAGGTGGACCTCGGCGCGGCCACGCCGGTCGGACGGGTCGTGCTCCGGCTCCCACCGTCAGCGGCCTGGCCGGCGCGGACCCAGACCCTCTCGGTGCTGGGCAGCACCGACGGCGGAAGCTGGAGCACCCTGGTCGCCGCCGCCGGCCGGGTGTTCGACCCGGCGACCGGCAACCAGGTGACGCTGACGTTTCCGGCCACCCCGGCCCGGTACGTGCAGGTCCGCTTCACTGGCAACACCGGTTGGCCGGCCGGCCAGCTCGCCCAGCTGTCGGTCCACTCCGGATGACTCATCGAAAGACATCGTTGACGGCTTAGTTAATGCTCTTTAATATTTGGCCTACCTCGAGGAAGACCGTCCCCGCACCACCCGTACGCCCGGCCGGCTGCCGACCTCACCGGCGCCGGCCGGGCAGTCCGGCACCCCGACCGTCAACGGGAAGGCCCTCGATGTCCGCACCACGCCACCGCCGTTCCTCCGTGGCCGCCGGCCTGCTCGCGCTGGCCACGGCCACCGCGACGCTCGCCCTCACCCCGGCCGCCGCCGAGGCCGTCGTCCTGCCGAACAACTTCAAGAGCGTCGGCTACCTGCCGTCCTGGAGCGGCAGCGTCAACTCCGTCCAGTACGGCAAGCTCACCCACATCAACTACGCGTTCGTGCTGCCCAACAGCGACGGCAGCCTGCGTCCGGTGGAGAACCCGAGCAAGCTCTCCTCGCTGGTGTCGCTCGGGCACGCCAACAACGTCAAGGTGTCGATCGCGATCGGCGGCTGGAACGACGGCAACGACTCCGCGTTCGAGGCGCTCGCCGCCAACTCCGGCGCCCGCGGCGCGTTCGTCACCAACGTGGTCAACTTCGTCAACCAGTACAACCTCGACGGCGTCGACATCGACTGGGAGTATCCCGACCCGGGCGCCTCGGCCAACAACTACTCGCTGCTGATGCAGCAGCTCAGCAGTGCCCTGCACAGCCGGGGCAAGCTGCTCACCGCCGCCGTGGTCTCCGAGGGCTGGAACGTCGACGGCGTCCCGCCGGCGGTGTTCGGCTACGTCGACTGGCTCAACATCATGGCGTACGACGGCGGCAGCCCGCACGCCAACTACGACTGGTCGATCAACAGCGTCAACCTGTGGAAGTCGCGCGGCCTGCCCGCCGCCAAGGCGGTGCTCGGCGTGCCGTTCTACAGCCGGCCCGGCTACTACACCTATTCCGCCCTGGTCGGCATGGACCCGGCCAACGCCAACCGCGACTGCACCACGGTCAACGGCACGCAGCAGTGCTACAACGGCGTACCGACGGTGAAGCGGAAGACCCAGTGGGCGCTGGCCAACGCCGGCGGGATGATGAACTGGGAGCTGTCGCAGGACACCACCGGCTCGACCTCGCTGGTCACCGCGATCTACGACACCGTCATGGGCGGGGGCACGCCGCCGCCGAGCGGCCGGACCGGCCCGATCACCGGCATCGGCGGCAAGTGCGTCGACGTCGCCGCGGCCAGCACCGCCAACGGCACCGCGGTCCAGCTGTACACCTGCAACGGCACCGCCGCGCAGAGCTGGACGGTGGCCGGCGACGGCACCCTCCGGGCGCTCGGCAAGTGCGCCGACATCACGAGTGGCTCCACCGCCAACGGGGCCAAGGTGCAGCTCTGGGACTGCAACGGCACCGGCGCCCAGGTCTGGCAGGCCCAGTCCAACGGCACGCTGCGCAACCCGCAGTCGAACAAGTGCCTGGACGCCACCGACAACAGCTCCGCCAACGGCACCCGGCTGCAGATCTGGGACTGCTTCGGCGGCGCCAACCAGGTCTGGCGGCTGCCGGCCTGACCGCCGGCCGTGCTCCCCGCCGCGCCGGCCCGGCGCGGCGGGGACTCGCCGTCACCAGCGGTTGCGGGCCTCCTCCGCCCAGCCGACCAGGCCGTCGAGGTCCACCCGCTCGCCGTCGTCGGTGGCGGCCCACCCGGAGAAGCGCCCGAAGCACTGGTGGGTCTCGCCGGCCAGCACGCCGAGGTTGGTGCGCGCCACGCGCTCGTGGAACGGGTGGAACGTCACGTCCACCCGGTCGCCGGTGATCCGCCACGGCCGTAGCCAGTCGGCCCGGTCGTAGCTCCAGGCCAGGTCGGCGCCGATCTTGTGCAGCCGCCCGTCGACGAAGACCGCGTTCTCGGTCGAACCCGTGCCGTCGGTCCACTGTCCACCGAGCTGGATGGCCCGGCCCGGCCCGCTGCCGGCCGCCCAGTTCCAGCGCACCGCGTACCGCCACTTGCCGCGACCGTGGTCCAGCACGGCGAACGACTCCGTGTCCACCGGGTACGTGGTGCCGTCGACCCGCAGCGTGCCCCGCACCGGCCGGCCGACGTCCTTGACCGTGTACTGGAACCGGCGGGTGCTCCACGGCACCACCACGCCCAGCGACTCGTGCCCCGGCCGCAGCGGCGCCACCAGGTCGACCTCGACGCCCGGCGCGGTGGCCCGGATGGTGCTGCCGTCGGTGCGCTGGTCGACCTCGACGACCAGACCGCCGCCGCGGGCCCGCACCGCGCCCGCGCCGCTGACCGGCGGGAGCACCGCGCCGCGGGCGAACGGGACCACCGCCTCGGTGGTCCGGTCGACACCGGTACGGCGGTCGAGCAGGTAGAGGCTGTGCACACCCGCGTAGTCCAGCGACGACGCGACCAGGCCGACGATGTGCGTCGGGGTGACGATGCCCCAGTGCTCCCAGCGCTTGGCCCGGCCCCAGCCGCGCAGGTTCGCCCGGTGCAGCGGCCGGCGGCTCCAGCCCACCGCCGCCGGGTTCAACCGCCCGTCCGGCCGGCACAGGTCGACCGGCTCGGTGATCTCCCGCTCGTGCGTCATCGAGGCAGGCTACCGGCTCCGGCCGGACCCGTGCCCCCGTCAGCCGGCCCGGCTCATGTTCGGCCGGCCGGTGCGGGCCCGCTGCCGGTCCGCGGGCACCCGCGGGCCGTCCGCGGCCAGCAGCCGGTCGGCCGCCGCCAGCCCGGTCAGCGCGGCGCCGTAGGCGGCCAGCTCGCGCTGGAAGTGCTCCACCTTGGCGTACCAGAACTTGAGCTGCGGGTTCATGGCCTTGGCGTTGATGTAGCCGACGATGTCGGTGTCGGGCGTGATGCCCCGGCGGGCGTAGCAGCGGTCGAACCCGGCCTTGGTCCGTTCGTACCTCTCGGTCATCGCGGTCAGGCCGGCCTCGGCCTCCAGCAGCCGCTCGCGCAGGTAACGCACGTACGTGGGCGGGACGCCGGTCGGCGCGTGGGTGGCCGTCCGTCGACCGTCCGGTCCGTTGGGGAACGGCATGACCGCCTCCTTCCTGCGGTCGGTGTGCAGAGATGTTCTTCTACCCCGGGTCGCCGTCGGATATGCCGAGCAGGATGAACCGCGTCAGCGCTTGATATCGACATATCTAAATACATAAGTTTGGCCGGTCCCCGCTCGACCCCGTCCCACAAGGAGAGTGAGCGATGCGTCTGCCCAAGGTCACCCGGTTCCTCGCCACCGTCGCCACCGCGGCGCTGGCGGCGCTGGGCGCCGTCACCGTCGACGCGGCCCCGGCCGCCGCCGCCGTCCGCAACGTCTGCTACAACACCAGCCAGGCCGGGCCGTTCGCCAGCTACGCCGTCCAGGCCGCCTCGATCTGGAACAACCGCACGAACAACATCAACATGGCCCAGTGCGGCTCGAACCTGATGATCTACTACACCTACGGCGGCGGCTCGTACGCCCAGCGCACGAGCCTCGGCAACGGCCGCGTCGTCATCGACTACTACCAGGCGCAGCAGTACTCGCCGCTGCGCATCATGACCCACGAGATCGGGCACATCCTCGGCCTGCCCGACAACTACAACGGCAACTGCGCCATCCTGATGTCCGGCGGCAGCGCCGGCACCAGTTGCACCAACCCGTACCCGAGCACCACCGAGGCCGCCCGGGTCGACTCGCTGTTCGGCTTCGCCGCCCGCGGCGCGACGACGCCGCAGGTCTTCACCGGCAGCTGGCCGGCCCCCGTCGCGGCGGGCGCCCAGCGCTGACCGGCGGGAACGACGAGGCCCCCGGCCGGGCCGGCGGAGACGCCGGCCCGGTCGGGGCGCGCGTCAGCGGCCGCGGGTGGCCTTGCAGATCTCCACCGGCAGGGCCGGCGCCCCGTCGACCGGCGCCGGGTCCTCCGGCGTGGCGGCGATCCCGCCGGCCGCGATCCGGTCGAGCGTGGCCAGCCCGGCCTCGTCGATCGTGCCGAAGACCGTGTAGTTGGGACGCAGCGCCGAGTCGGACTGGACCAGGAAGAACTGGCTGCCGTTGGTGTCCGGGCCGGCGTTGGCCATGGCCAGCGTGCCCCGCGCGTAGAGGCGGCGGACCCCGGTCGGGTCGGTCGGCGCCGGGGGCAGGTCGGTGGGAAGCTCGTCGGCGTAGCGGTAGCCCGGCCCGCCCGCGCCGGTGCCGGACGGGTCACCGCACTGGAGCACCTTCAGCGTCGGGTACGCGGTGAGCCGGTGGCAGTGGGTCCGGTCGTAGAACCTGTGCCGGGCCAGGTGCAGGAAGCTCTGCACGGTGCACGGGGCCTGCTCGCGGTCGAGGGTCAGCCCGATCGGTCCCTGGTTGGTCCGCAGCGTGACCCGGACCGTGCCCCGGTCGGGCGTGTGGCGGGGGTCGGGCGGCAGCGGCACCGGCCGGGCCGCCGGCTCGTCCGGCGTCGGCGTGTACGCGCACGGCCCCTTCGTGGGCGCCGGATCGGCGGCGGGCGCCGCGGTGGCGGCGGCGCCCCCGGCGGCGACCAGCACGGCGGAGACCATCGCCACCCCGGCGAGGCGGGCCAGCAGCGGCGGTGCGACGTGCGGTCGGGTTTCGCTCGACACGTGGGTCCTCCCTGGACTCGTGGTACCAGAAAGACCGGAGTCTATGGATGCGGTAACCGGATGTCGATGGCCGATGTCCCGCCGGCGCCCGGGCAGGTGACATGATGGCGCGACCAGGCCGGTGCTCCAGGTGAGAAAGCGTGGGCTGCCCATGGCGTCCTTTCAGGCGAGAACCTCGTGCGAGCCGGGGCGGACGGTGGTCCGGCTGGCCGGCGAGTGCGATCTCGCCGCCCGGGAGCGGCTGACCGGTGCCCTGTCGGCCGCGGTGGACGGCGCTCCGGTGGTGGTGGTCGACCTGGCGGCGGTCGAGTTCCTCGACTCCACCGGCATCCACGCGCTGGTGGCGGCGCACCACCGGGCGCGCGCGGCGGACGGCCGGCTCTACGTGGTCAACGCCACCGGGGCGGTGGCCGCCCTGCTGGAGCTGACCGGTGTCGGCGACCTGCTGCGGCACCCCGGGGACGGAGCCGGCTCATGACCGCGGTGCCGGACCCGCCTGCCGCCCGGGAGCGGACCCGTGACTGACCATTCCGGCGATCCGGCCGACACCATGCCGTACCTGCGCGCGGCGGACCTGGCCGCGGTTCGGGCGTTCGTCTCGGCCCGCGCCCTGGCCGGCGGGCTGGCCGCCGCCCGGGTGGAACTGCTCGCGCTGGTGGTCAGCGAGCTGACCACCAACACGCTCCAGCACACCGAGAGGGGCGGCTCGGTCCGGGTGTGGGTCGAGGCCGGGCAGCTGTGCTGCGACGTCGCGGACCAGGGCGGGCCGCGCCCGGCGGTCGGCCGGATGCCGGCGGCCGAGGCCGTCCGGGGCCGCGGGCTGGCCATCGTGACGGCGTTCTGCGACGAGGTCGACGTCCGGCCGGGCCCGGCCGGGACGGTGGTGCGGGTCCGGTTCGACCTCTGAGGACGGCTCAGGGCAGCACGCGGACGGCCAGCGTGCAGGTGTCGTCGTCCGGGCTGGGCCGGTGCAGCGCCTCACGCAGCCGGGCCAGGGGTCGCGCCCCCGGCTGGCCGGACAGCCCCGACAGGGCCGACCGCACCGCCGCCAACTGGTCCTCCGGGTGCCCGGAGCGGCGCTCCACCAGCCCGTCGGTGTAGAACAGCAGCACGTCGTCGCCGGCCAGCTCGGTGGTGACCACCGGGTAGCGGGTGGCGGGATCGGCGCCCAGCAGCATCCCGGCGGGCCGGCCGAGGTCGGTGGTCACCCCCGCCCGGGACAGCAACGGCACCGGGTGCCCGGCCCGCGCCCAGGTCAGGTGCCGGGTCGCCGGGTCGAAGGTCGCGATCACGGCGGTGCCGGTGATGGCCAACTGGCCGCAGAGCCGGTTCATGTGCCCGAGCAGCGCCGCCGGATCGCGGAGCCCGATCGAGAGCCACGCGACCAGCCCGAAGCGCAGGTGGGCCATCCCGCTGGCCGCCTCCAGCCCGTGCCCGGCGACGTCGCCGACCGCCAGGGCCACCGACCCGTCCGGCAGCGTCTCGGCGTGGTACCAGTCGCCGCCGACCCGCAGCGCGCTCTCCGCCGGCTGGTAGCCCACCAGCACCTCCAAGCCGGCCAGGGACACCGGCTCGCGCGGCACCGGTTGGATCAGGTTCTGGAGCTGGGCGGCCAGGCGGTGCTCGGCCAGCGCGGTCGTCTCCCGGGTCCGCAGCTGGTCGCTGAGCTGCTGGATGGCGCTGCGGGAGTCCTCCCGGGCGGTCACGTCCTGGACCACCGCGTAGACCTTCACCGGCGCGCCGCTCTCGTCCCGGGCCACGTCCGACAGGATCCGCAGGTACTTGACCGTCCCGCCCGCGCGGAACCGCACCGTGACGTCCGACGCCGCGCCGCTGTCCAGCGTCTGCCAGGCGGCCTCGCGCAGGCCCTGGTCGTCGGGGAGGAGCGCGGCGGACTGCTCGGCCCGGGACATCGGCCCCAGCACCGGATCCCGCTCGAAGATGCGGTACATCCCCGGGGACCAGTCGCTGCCGCCGGTGACCAGGTCGTACTCCGCCCAGCCGAGGCTGCCCAGCAGTTCGGTACGCGCCAGCCGGCGCCGGTGCTCGTCCAGTCGCTGCCACCAGACCAGCAGGCCGCCCAGCACCCGGTACACGCTCACGTCGAAGACGGAGTCGGCGACGACGCCCGCGCCGTGGCCGGCGTACCGGAAGTCGGGCAGGTGGGCGGGTTCCCCGCTGGCCAGCACCTCGTGGTACGCCTGCCACAGCGGGCCTTCGACCATGCCGGGATACAACGTGCTGAGCCGGTGCCCGACGCGCCCGGCGCCCCGGCCGTGGACGTCCCGCCCCTCCGCGCTGGCGGCGGCCACCAGGAAGTCGACGACCGCGCCGTCCGGCGCCCGCACCGGCAGCAGCCAGGTGCAGCCCGCCGGGATCGCCGCCAGCACCTGCCGGACCGCCGCCACCACCGGGTCGGCGGTCGACGGGGACGCCACCTCGGTGGGCGTGGGCGGCACGGCCTCGTCTGCCATGCCGGCAGCCTAGCCACCTCCGGTACGCCACGGCGGATCCGCCGGTGGCCGGCTCCTCGGGGCGGGCCGGCGGAAAGTCGGTTGCCGCCCACCGTGGACTCCGGGAGGGTGGTGCCCATGACGTTCTGACGGACCGCACCAGCAGCTCCCCGGGCCCGCGCCGCACCGACCGCGCCGCCCTGCCGTCCGCCCTTGCCTCCTTCGCGAGAAACGAGCGTCCTTGTCCACGCACCCCTCCCGGCGGGAGTCCCTGCCGCCGTCCACTCCGGCCACCGTCGCCGTCTTCGCCTCCGCCGGCAGCTGGATCGAGTCCGACGCCCTCGACCAGTGCCGCCGGGTCGCCGCCCTGCCCGGCATGGTGCACGTCGCCGGCATGCCCGACCTGCACCCGGGAAAGGGCGCCCCGATCGGCGCCGCCATGGCGTCGACCGTGCTCTACCCGTTCCTGGTCGGCTCCGACATCGGCTGCGGCATCGCCGTGTTCCCCATCGCGCTCCGGCGCGCCGTACCCGAGCGGCTCGCCGCCCGGTTCCCGGACCTGGACCGGGCGCTGGACCCCGAGCGGGACGCCGCCGACCCGGCCTGGGCCGTCGTGACCGGCGACGTCCCCGCCGGGCACCTCGACGGCCTCGGGACGGTCGGCCGGGGCAACCACTTCGTCGAGCTGGCCAGGATCGGCGCCGTCCTGGCGCCGGAGCACGCGAGCCGGCTCGGGCTCGACGCCGGCGACCTGGTCCTCGTCGTGCACAGCGGCTCGCGCGGGCTGGGCGAGCGGATCCTGCGGGCGCACACCGAGGCGCACGGCGCGGGCCCCGCCGCCGACCCGGCCGCCTACCTGGCCGCGCACGACGCCGCCGTGCGCTGGGGCTCGCTCAACCGGCGGCTGCTGGCCGCCCGGGTCGCGCACGCCCTGGGGGCGGAGCCCACCGCGCCGATCGTCGACCAGTGCCACAACCTGGTCGAGGTCCGCGACGGGCGCTACCTGCACCGCAAGGGCGCGGCCCCCGGTGACGGCCGGGACGTGCTCGTCGCCGGCACCCGGGGCACCCCCTCCTACCTGGTGGCCGCGCACGCCGGGCCGGCGGCCAACCACTCGGTGGCGCACGGCGCGGGCCGGAAGATGTCCCGCGCCGACGCGCTGCGCCGCGGCCGGACCAAGCACACCGTCGAGGAGCTGCGCCGCACCCCGCTGGGCTCGTTCGTGGTCTGTGGCGACCGCCAGTTGCTCTTCGAGGAGGCGCCCACCGCCTACAAGCGCATCGAACAGGTGGTCGGGGACCTGGTCTCGCACGACCTGGCCACCCCGGTGGCCACCACCGTCCCGCTGGTCACCTACAAGACGCCCGACCTCGGCGCCTCGCCCCGGGCGGGGCGCCGGGACGACCGCCGCGGGCGGGGCCGGCCGTGAGCGTCCACCTGCTCGTCTCCGCCGGGCGGGGCCCGCGGGAGTGCGCCTGGGCGCTGGGCCGGCTGCTGCCCCGCCTGGAGGCCGACGCCGCCGGGCGGGGCCTGACCACCCGTCGGGTCGAGAGCGTGCCCGGTGACCGGCCCGACACCTACCGGTCGGTGCTGGTACGGATCGCCGGCCCCGACGCCGCGGAGTTCGCGGCGAGCTGGACCGGCACGCTGTGCTGGCAGGCGCCCAGCCCGTACCGGCCCGGCAACGGGCGCAGGAACTGGTACGTCACCGCCCGGCCGTGCCGGGTGGACGTCCCGGCCTCGACGTTCGCGGAGGCGGACGTCGAGGTGGTGGGCGTACGCACCGGCGGCCCGGGCGGCCAGCACCGCAACAAGGCCAGCACGGCGGTGCGGGCCACCCACCGGCCCTCGGGCATCGTGGTCGTGGTCGACACCGAGCGGCAGTTCAGCCTGAACCGCCGGATCGCCGTCGAGCTGCTGCGGCGGCGGATCGAGCAGGCCGACGAGGCGGCCCGGCGCGCCCTCACCACCGACCGGTGGCGGGTCCACGACGAGCTGGTCCGCGGCGACCCGACCCGGGTCGAACGCCCGGAGCCGTCCGGCGCGGCCACGCCCCGGCGGCGGGGGCGGGCCACCCGGCCCCGGGCCGCGCGGTAGGGCCCGGCGCCGGCCCCGCCGCCGCATGGCGGGCGCGGCAGCGGGTACCGCGCCGGGATGGGACGCTACGACGACGAGGTGACCGCCCTGGCGACGCCGCTGACCGGCCCCGGCAGCCTGGACGCGCTGCTGGAACGGGTCGGCGACGCGCGGGTGGTGATGCTCGGCGAGGCCAGCCACGGCACGCACGAGTTCTACACCTGGCGGGCCGCCATCACCCGCCGGCTCGTCGAGGAGCGGGGCTTCTCGTTCGTCGCCGTGGAGGGCGACTGGCCCGACTGCGACCGGGTGGACCGGAGCGTCCGCTGCCGCCCCGACGCCCCCGCCGACCCGCGCGCGGCCCTCGCCGCGTTCGAGCGGTGGCCGACCTGGATGTGGGCGAACGAGGAGGTCGCCGACTTCACCCGCTGGCTGCGCGACCGCAACGCGCGGGTGGACGAGGCCGAGCGGGTCGGCTTCCACGGCCTGGACGTCTACTCGCTCTGGGAATCGCTCCGCGAGATCCTCACCTGGCTGCGGGAGCACGACCCGGAGCAGGTGCCCGCCGCGCTGGCCGCGTACCGCTGCTTCGAGCCGTACGACGAGGACCCGCAGGAGTACGCGCGCGCCACCCGGCTGGTCCCGCACCGCTGCGAGGACGAGGTGGTCGCGCTGCTGGCCGGGCTCCGGGAGCGGGCCGCCACCGACGGGCCGGGCCGCTTCGGCACCTGGCAGAACGCCGAGGTGGTGGCCGGCGCCGAGCGCTACTACCGGGCGATGGTGCGGGGCGGCCGGGAGTCGTGGAACGTCCGCGACCGGCACATGGACGCCACCCTCGACCGGCTCCTGGACCACTACGGCCCCGGCGCCCGGGCGGTGGTCTGGGCGCACAACACGCACGTCGGCGACGCCCGGGCCACCGACATGACCGACGCCGGCGAGGTCAACCTGGGCCAGCTGGCCCGGGAGCGGTACGGGCCGGAGCGGGTGGTGCTGGTGGGGTTCGGCACCCATGCCGGCACGGTGACGGCCGGCGCCGCCTGGGGCGCGCCGATGGAGACGATGACGGTCCCGCCGGCGCGCCGGCACTCGCTGGAGGAGGCCCTGCACGCGGCCGCACCGGACCGCGCGCTGCTGGTCTTCCCCCGTGACGGGCGGCCCGACCTGCTCACCCACGAGATCGACCACCGGGCCATCGGGGTGGTCTACCGTCCGCCGCGGGAGAGCCCGGGCAACTACGTGCCCACCGTGCTCGGGGAGCGCTACGACGCCTTCTGCTGGTTCGACACCTCCCGGGCGGTCCGGCCGCTGCCCACCCGGCCGGTGCCCGCCGAGCCCGAGGCCTGGCCGTCCGGTGTCTGATCGGCCGCGCCGGATGGTTTCGGCCGGACCGTCCCGGGCCGTGCCGTCGCGGTAGTCCCGCCGGACGTTCGCCGGGCCGCTGCCCGGGTAACCGCGCAGGGCTTCACGAGCCCCTCGCCCGGGCCGACGGCCGGCCCCGGATCCGCGCCACGGAGACCGCATGCTGCGTCCACCGCTCAGCCCGATGCTCGCCGCACCGGTGGCGGAGCTGCCCACCGGGCCGCACCTGGCGTACGAGCCGAAGTGGGACGGCTGGCGGACCCTGGCGTTCCGCGACGCGGGCGGGGTGCACCTGCAATCGCGTGCCGGCCGGGACCTCACCGGCTACTTCCCCGACGTCACCGGGACGCTGCGGTTCCTGCCCGCCGGCACGGTGCTCGACGGCGAGCTGATCGTCTGGGCCGAGGGCCGCACCGACTTCGCGCTGCTCCAGCGGCGGGTGACGGCCGGGCGGGGGCTGGCCGCGCTGGCGGACCACCGTCCCGCGCACTTCGTGGCCTTCGACCTGCTCAGCGGCCCGGACGGGGAGCCGCTGCTGGACCTTCCGCTGGCCGAGCGGCGGGACCGGTTGGCGGTGCTGCTCCGGGACGCGCCGGCGGGGCTCGTCCTGTGCCCGCAGACCGGTGACCTGGCCGAGGCGCGGGAGTGGCTCCGGACCTGGACCGACGCCGGCGTCGAGGGGATCGTCGTCAAGCGGTGCGACGGCCGGTACGAGCCGGGGCGGCGGGGCTGGCAGAAGCTTCGCGCCCAGCGCACCGTGGAGACGCTCGTCGGCGGGGTCACCGGGCCGGTCACCGACCCGGACACGCTCCTCGTCGGCCGGTGCGACGACCGGGGCCGGCTGCGCTACCTGGGACGTACCCACCCACTGCACCGGCGGCAGCGCCGCGAACTGGCCGGGCTGCTCCGGCCGGCCGGCGCGTCCGGGCACCCCTGGCCCGAGCCGCTGCCCGGCGGGTGGACCGGCCAGCTGAACCCGGCGCCGCCGCTGCCGTACACGCCGGTGCGTCACGACCTCGTCGTCGAGGTGGCGGCCGACACGGCGTACGAGCACGGGCGCTGGCGGCACCGCGTCCGGCACCTGCGGCCCCGGCTCGACCTGGCCGCCGGCGACCTGCCCGTGCTGACCGACGGCCCGGCGGCGCTGGGCCGCGACCCGCCCGGCGGCGCGGTGTAGCGGCGGACGGGCCGGGTAGGCGCACCCGGTGAGCGACTGGCAGAAGCTGCTCGTTCCCGACACGCCGCTGTGGGAGATCGCCGTGCGGGGCAGCGTCATCTACCTGGTGCTGTTCTTCCTCCTCCGGGTGCTGCTGAAGCGGGAGAGCGGCAGCACCGGCGTCACCGACCTGCTGGTCATCGTGCTGATCGCCGACGCCGCGCAGAACGGCATGTCGAGCGACTACACCTCGCTCACGGACGGGGTGCTGCTGGTCGCGGTGATCATCGGGTGGGCGTACCTGCTCGACCTGCTCGCGTACCGCTGGCCGGTCGCCGCCCGGATCATCCAGCCGGGCTCCCTGCTGCTGGTCCGCGACGGCCGCATCCTGCGCCGGAACATGCGCCGCGAGCTGGTCACCGACGAGGAGCTGTACGCCCAGCTCCGCCAGCAGGGCGTCGAGGACCTGACCGACGTCAAAGAGGTCCGGATGGAGTCCCAGGGTCAGTTCAGCGTCATCCCCCGGGACGGCGGCCGGCGCGGCCGGCGCTGAGCCGGGCGGTCCGGGAAGATCGATCTCAGCCCAGCGTGACCTGGACGTACCCGTCGGTAATATGAACGGCTGGTTAACGACTCGTCTCTTGACTGCCGGCTGACGCACGCCATTGAATTTCGACGTGGTGAGCTGCCTCATCCGAGTGGCGTTCACACCGGCGACCGGCGCGGTCGCGCCGGCCGGGCGGCGTCGTGCCCGCACCGGCGCGCGCCGCCGAGGGTCGGGGGCACGGTGGACGGCGGGATGAGAGAGCGCCGCCGCCGCACGCTGATCAGCGCGGCCCTGCACGCCGTCTCCCACGCGGTCGCCGTCGGCTACTGCCTCCTGACGCTCGCCGCGCCGAACCGGGCGCTGATGCTCACGGGGTACGGCTGCGGCCTGGCCGCCGGCGTCGTGGGCACCTGGGCCGCGACCCGGGTGACCACCAAGGCCTCCGGCTACCGGGTCTCGTTCACCCTCCTCATGGTGACGCTGGTGTTCGCGGCGCTCGGCGCGTACTGGGACGGGGGCGTCACCTCGCCCGCGGCGCTGGGCTTCGTGACCACGGCCGTGTTCGTCGCCGGCTACACCCCGCACCTGCGGCTGATGGTGGGGCTGGAGGTGCTCACCCTCGGGTCGTACGTGGCGGTCGCCGTCGCCGGGCCACCGGCCCCCGCCGGTCACGTGTTCATCTACCTGGCCGGCATGCTGGTCCTGGTCTCGGTCTGCTCCACACAGACCCGGACCCTCGCCCGGCAGCGGTCCCAGCTGCGCGCCCTGGCGTCGCTGGATCCGCTCACCGGCGCGCTGAACCGGCGCGGCCTGGCCGAGCTGGCGACGTTCCTGTTCCACGCCGGCTGCCGCCCCGGCCCGTCCCTGCTCTGCCTCGACCTGGACGACTTCAAGCTGGTGAACGACCGCCTCGGGCACGCCGCCGGTGACGACCTGCTCCGCCGGGTGGTGGCGGTGACCCGGGACGTGCTGCGGGCCGAGGACGCCGTCGCCCGGGTCGGTGGCGACGAGTTCGTGGTGGTGCTGAGCGACGCGGACCGGGAGTCGGCGCGGGCCGCGGCGGCCCGGATCGAGGCGGCGGTGCGCGGGCTGGCCGGCGTCAGCGTCGGCTCGGCCACCGCGCCGTACGACGGCGACACCCTGGACAAGCTGCTGCACGTCGCCGACCAGCGGCTCTATCTGGTGAAGCAGCAACGCCGCCGGACGGTCGGCCGGCTGCTCGCCGACGGCAGCGGTCGCGGCTGACCGGACCGGGGCCGGGGCGGCCGCCGGTCCGCGGCGACCGGCTCAGGCGACGAAGACGCAGAACGGGTGGCCGGACGGGTCGGCGTACACCCGCAGCGGCTCGTCGGGGTCGTCGATCCGGTCACGCAGCAGGCGACCGCCGAGCCGCAGGACGCGTTCGTGCTGCACCAGCAACTCCTCGACCGACGACACGGTGAGGTCCAGGTGCAGTTGCTGCGGCACCTCCCCCGCCGGCCACGTCGCCGCGGGCAGCCGCTCGACCTGCTGGAAGGCCAGTTGCGGGACACCCTCCGGAGTCCTCAGGACGAGCCAGTCCCGACCCCGCTCGTCCGCCCCGCCCGCTGCCGGCGGCTCGTCACCCGGCCGGTAGACCAGACCCAGCAGCGACCGGTAGAACTCCGCCGACGCCCGCACGTCGGTGGTGTCGAGCACCACCTGGCACAACCTCGGCACGCCTCCGCCGTCGACCACGTCGATCACCTCCGGTCCCCTCCTGCCCGGTCGCGGCCCGGTCGAACCCGACGGCCGGGCCCGGATACGGTTGCCGCGGCGCGGGTGGCCGCGCCGGGCCGTCGAGCGCTGGGGAGGGCCGATGCGGCTGCACGTGGGCTGCGCCATGTGGACGCACCGCGCCTGGCAGGGGCGCTTCCTGGCGCATCCGCTGCCGGCCCAGGAGCGGCTGCGCGCCTACGCCGGGTGGTGCACCGCGGTCGAGGGGAACACCACCTTCTACGCGACCCCCACCCCGGAGACGGTGGCGTCCTGGGCCCGCCAGACCGACCCCGACTTCCGCTTCCTGCCCAAGCTGCCGAAGGCCGTCACGCACGAGCGCCGGCTCACCGGCGCCGACCCGGAGCTGCGGGCCTTCCTGGACGCCGTCGAGCCCCTCGGCCCGCGGGCGCACGCCCTCTGGGTCCAGCTGCCGGGCTCGTTCGGCCCCGGCGACGTGCCCGTGCTGGCCCGCTTCCTGCGCGGGCTGCCCACCACCCACCGGTACGCCGTCGAGGTCCGCCACCCCGCCTTCTTCACCGACCCCGGCGCGGTACGCGCCCTGGAGGACACGCTCGCCCGGGTCGGCGCGGAGTGGATCCCCTTCGACACCACCGCGTTCTTCCGCACCCCGCCGACCAGCGACGCGGAACGGGAGGCGTGGCTGAAGAAGCCGCGCACCCCGCTGCGGACCCGCGCGCTCACCGACCGGCCGATCGTCCGCTACCTCGGCCGGGACGACCCGGCGCGGACCGTCGAGGGCTGGCAGCCATGGCTCGACGTGGTGACCGGTTGGCTCCGCGAGGGCCGCTCGCCGACCGTGTTCGTGCACACCCCGGACAACGCCGACGCGCCCGACCTGGCCCGCCGCTTCCACGACCAGGTCCGGGCGCGCCTGCCCGAGGTCGCGCCGCTGCCCGAGCCGGCGCCGGTCGCGCCCACGACGCTGTTCTGACGCGACCGCGCCGCGGTCAGGCCGGCGCCAGCGGCAGCAGCACGACGAACCGGGTGTCGCCCGGCTCGGACTGGACCCGGATGTCGCCGTGGTGCTTGTTGACCACGATCCGGTAGGAGATGTCCAGCCCGAGGCCGGTGCCCTCACCGACGGGCTTCGTGGTGAAGAACGGCTCGAAGATGCGCGGCCGGATCTCCGGCGGGATCCCGGTGCCGGTGTCGCGGACCTCCACGACCAGCCGGTCCTCCTTGCGGCCGGTCCGGATGGTCAGCGTGCCGCTGCCGGCCATCGCGCCCAGCGCGTTGTCGATGAGGTTGGTCCAGACCTGGTTCAGCTCGGCCGCGTACGCGGGGACCGGCGGCAGGGCCTGGTCGTACTCCTTCACCACCCGAACCCCCGACGGGATCTTGGCCTGGAGCATGACCAGGGTGGCGTCGAGCAGGTCGTGCACGTCCACCGTCTGGTAGGGCGCCCGGTCCAGCTGGGAGTACTGCTTCGCCGCGCCGACCAGCCCGGAGACCCGGGTGACCGCGTCGTCGATCTCGCCCATCAGCAGTTCGGTGTCGATGGTGTAGGTGATCCAGTGGATCGCCGACTCCAGGTCGTCGGCACCGACCGCCGCGTCGACCTGGCCGAGCCAGCCGCTGTCGATGCCCCCGGCGACCAGCGTCGGGGCCAGCTCCCAGGCGCCTCGGACACCGTGGTCGTCGAGCCAGTCGGCCAGCTCGTCCTCGGCGTCGCTGGCCGCCAGCGGCGTGAGCGGGGGCGCGGCGGCGGCCCGCTTCACGGCCTCCTCCTGCAACGCGACGAGATCGTGCAGCCGCCGGCCGTCGAGCCGGCCGTCGGCGATCATGGCGAGCTTGTGCCGCATCTTGGCGACCCGGCCGCGCAGCGCCGAGGTGGCCCGCACGGCGGCGGCCGCCGGATTGTTGAGCTCGTGGGTGAGCCCGGCCGACAGGGCGCCGAGGGCCAGCAGCCGTTCCCGCTCGCCCACGATGGTCTGCGTGTTGCGCATCCCGATGAACAGCCCCTCCAGCAGGTGGGTGGCCATCGGGAACCAGCTGCGCATCGCGTCGGCGATGATCTGGGCGGGCAGGGCGAAGACCGCGCAGTCGGTCACCGCGAAGAGGCTGTTCAGGTAACGCTGCTCGGCGAGGTCGCCCACGTAGGCCTGCATGGCGCCGCCGTAGACGCCGGGCTGGCTGGTCCGGCTGATCTCCACGTCGTCGGCCTGGACCCGGCGGTGCAGGGTCACGGTGCCGTGCAGCAGCACGTAGAAGCAGCTCGCCTGCTCACCCTCGACGTAGACCGCCTCGCCGGCGCGGCGCTGCTCCACCCGGCCGTGCTCGGCCAGGTGCGCGAGCTGCTCCGGGCTGAGCGACTCGAAGAGGAAGAGGCGGCGCAGGTCGTCCGGGGTGAGCCGGTCGGAATCGGTGGTCACTGTGCCTCCCTGGTTCGCGACTGCGGGGCTCGCAAAACCGGCTCACTCCTCGCGCTCACTGTGCCTCCCTGGTTCGCGACTGCGGGGCTCGCAAAACCGGCTCACTCCTCGCGCTCACTGTGCCTCCAGGTAGCGGTGCACGAGCGAGACCGCCATCGCGCCCTCGCCCACGGCCGAGGCCACCCGCTTCACCGACTCGGCCCGCACGTCACCGGCGGCGAAGACGCCGGGCATGCTGGACTCCAGGTGGTACGGGTCGCGCGGCAGGGACCAGCCGGCCGGCCGGCGGCCGCCGCGGGTCAGGTCCGGCCCGGTGAGGACGAAACCCCGGCCGTCCCGGGCGACCGCGCCGTCGAGCCAGTCGGTGTGCGGCTCCGCGCCGATGAACACGAAGAGCCACGAGGTGTTCACGCACCGGGTCTCGCCGGTGCGGGTGTCGCGCAGGGTCACCTCCTCCAGGTGCTCCTGGCCGGCGCCGCCCATCACCTCGGTGTGCGGGTGCACCTCGATGGTGTCGATCCGGGCGATCTGCTCGATCAGGTAGCTGGACATCGAGCGGGTCAGGTCGTCCCCGCGGATCAGCAGGTGCACCCGGCGGGCGTACCGGGAGAAGTGCACGGCGGCCTGGCCTGCGGAGTTCGCCCCGCCGACGATGTAGACGTCCTGCCCCGAGCAGCTCGGCGCCTCGCTCGCCACCGAGCCGTAGAAGCAGCCCCGGCCGGTCAGCTCGGCCAGCCCCGGCGCGGGCAGCATCCGGTAGGAGACGCCCGTCGCGAGCACCACCGTGTGCGCGGCGACGCTGCTGCCGTCGGCGAACCGCAGCACCCGCGCCCCACCGGCGTCCTCCAGGGACACCACCTCGCGGGCGCTGAGCAGCTCGGCGCCGAACCGCAGCGCCTGCCGGCGGGCCCGGTCGGTCAGCTGGGCGCCGGAGACCCCGTCCGGGAAGCCGAGGTAGTTCTCGATCCGGCTGCTCTGCCCGGCCTGCCCGCCGGTGGCCCGCCGCTCGATCAGCACCGTCCGCAGCCCCTCCGAGGCGCCGTAGACGGCGGCGCCGAGCCCGGCCGGACCGGCCCCGACCACCACCAGGTCGTAGAAGTCCGCGGCCGGCGTCGTGGCGAGCCCGACCTGCGCGGCCAGGTCGGCCGTCGTCGGCTGCACCAGCGACTTGCCGTCGGCCGTCACGACCAGGGGTACGTCGTTCGCGGTCACCCCCGCCGCCGCCAGCAGTTCGGCGCCCTCCGGCTCGTCGGCGAGCACCCAGCGGAACGGCACCAGGTTGCGGGCCAGGAAGTCGCGCGCCTTGAACGACGGCGCCGACCAGCGGTGCCCGACCACGCGCAGCTCGGCGGTGGCGGTGGCCCCGCCGGCCGCCCACGCCTCCAGCAGCTGGTCCAGCACCGGGTAGAGCTTCTCCTCCGGCGGGTGCCAGGGCTTGAGCAGGTAGTGGTCGAGGTCGACCACGTTGATCGCGTTGATCGCGGCGTCGGTGTCGGCGTAGGCGGTGAGCAGGACCCGGCGCGCGGCGGGGAAGAGGTCCATGGCGGCCTCGAGGAACTCGATGCCGTTCATCTGCGGCATGCGGTAGTCGGCGATCAGCACCGCCACCTGCTCGCCGCGGAGCTTCAGCTCGCGGAGCGCCTCCAGCGCCGCCTCGGCGGAGTCGGCCCGCACCACCCGGTAGCGGTCGCCGTAGCGGCGCCGGATGTCGCGGGCGACCGCCCGGGAGACGGCCGGGTCGTCGTCGACGGTGAGGATCGCGGGGTTGGGCATGGCGTCTACTAAAGCACCATCGCCCGCCGGCCCCCACCACGCGCCGTCCCCGCCCGGCTCAGCCGCGCCGGCCGCCCTCCCGGGGCGGCACCGGGTCGGCGTACGCCCCGGGCGGTCCCGCGTACCGGCGGCCGTGCGGGTAGGGCAGCGCGTTCGGTGTGCAGCCGTGCAGGCCCAGGGTCTGCTGCTGCATCACCGGCGCCGGCCGGCCCCGCCCCGGGCACCGTTCGTGCCCGTGGCCGAGCCGGTGGCCGACCTCGTGGTTGACCATGTACCGACGGTAGGTGGCCAGGGTCGCCCCGTAGCCCGGCACGCCCTCGACCCAGCGGGCGACGTTGAGCACCACGCGGTCACCGGACCGGCACGAGGTGTAGCCGTCCGGCGCGTCCCGGCACAGGTCGTCACGGGTGCCGGGGGTGGCGAGGTAGACGGTGAAGTCGGCCGACTCGTCCCGCCCGACCCGGCGCAGGGCGAGCGTCCCGTCCGCGGTCCAGCCCTGCGGGTCGGCCAGCGTCCGGGTGACCTCCGCGGCGAAGTCGGCCGCGGGCACCCCGCGGATGTCGCGCTCCACCGCGACCCGGTAGCGCAGCAGTCGGCCCGTACCCCTCGGGGTGGCCGGCCCGGCGGCGGCGAACAGCCACCGGTCGCCGCCGTCCGCG